>DASWKU010000162.1:0-3089 GCA_036396455.1 Flavobacteriaceae bacterium | reverse complement strand
CTACGATCTGAACGCTCGTAGAGCCACTTTTATTCTTTTTAAGACGCACAAACATTACAGCAAAAGTAAAAAATCAGCCCAAAAATACAACGGGACACCCAAACCACAGGTAAGAACCCAGTGTTTTCAAGGGTTTCAGAGCACGACTATGGGTAACCGCACAAAACAGGAGTGATCCTGAGATGATGAGCATCAATTTGCTCTTTCATTTTGGGCAGTTTACCAATTTCAAGCATTTTTATTCCTGACTTGTCCCCCTTGCCGCACTAAGTTTTAATTGTGGACTTACTATATTGCACTGGACAATTGCACTGGACATAAAGTTGAAAAACTATCTTAGCAGATTTTAAAATCAAAAATCAATATGGGAAAATCCAAAGTTTCGGAATAACTTGGATTAATCTTTTTAGAATATTTCTTAAATTTATCAATCGTCTTTTTCTTTAACCTAATGGTATTAAAATCATCCATAATTGTTAACTGTGGCCAAACTGGAAAAGGTGAATTGCACGTTTTTCAAATCCCTTAATTTTTATTTTTAATATTTAACCAATACCTAGTGCTTTTTAATGCTCCTGTTTTTAATAGCATTGCTTTCTCAACCATATCCTTTAGGTCACGTGTTGCAGTAGAAGCAGATGTTTTGGCTATCCTGATATAGTTTTCGGCACTTAGACCTCCTTTAAAGCCTTCATTTCCTGCAGCAAATAGACGTTTGACTACTTTTCTTTGCCGTTCGTTCATAACACTGTCAAAACGATCAAAAAATTTGGCTTTTTCAATCATAAAATCGATTAGCTTTAAAGTGTTTTCCTGGGCTTCCAAAATGGTTTTTCCAAAAAAAGCCAACCAAGAGGTAATTTCCAATGTTGTATTATGGTATTCCAATTCACTATAATAGTTCTTTTTATTATTCTCAATAGTTTGGGACAGCGAGGTTAAGGCCGGTTGGCCCAGACTAAGTGCCAATGATTTTTCTGCAATGGCTCTACCTATACGCCCATTTCCATCTTCAAAAGGGTGAATGCTTTCAAAATAAAAATGGGCCAAACCTGCCAAGGTTAAGGGTAAAAACGTCATCTCTTGATGAGAAGCGTTGAACCAAAAAATAAACTTATCCATTTCTTGTGGGACTTGTTCTGAGGGAGGGGCTTCAAAATGCACATTGGGCATGTCAATTCTGCCAGATACTATTTGCATTGGGTCATTATGGGTTCTATATTTCCCCCTATCAGATAAATCCCTTCTGCCATTAGTCAACATGTCGTGCCATTTAAAAAGCATTTCATGTGTTAACGGCCTGTCAAAATTTTGGTATAAATCAACCATCATTTCTGAAATGCCCTGCTCAGCAGGTGGGATTCTCCTTTTATCGGTAGCAAGGCCCAAATTCCTTTTGATGGATGATTGAATACTGTCCCTATCGAGATATTCGCCTTCAATTACCGACGTATTAAAGGCTTCATTAGATAAGATTTCTACCAACAGTGTATTTTTATCACCATCTTGTATATGCTTCAAAGCTCCAAGTACTGTACCACTGTTTTGGGAAAACCGATATTCTAGAGTTTTAAGAATTGTTTCATCAAATGAAAAATGAGGCCATTCCTTTAGCTGCCAGTTCCATTTTTTAAATGCCATGAGCTATATTTGTTTCTTTTATAGCTCAAATATAGTTAATTTTTGGGCTATAAATAATCTTTTTATAGCTCAAATAAAATACAGTCATCAATTTTGTTACAAAGTGAAAGAAAATTCGCTAAATAAATAAGAAATAGTTTTGTAGATTTAAAGACTATTTTAAAAATGACGTTTTTTAAAGTTAGTGTTTATATTAAATGTGCTACTATTTAATAATAAAAAATCCCACGGGGTACGCAGGATTGAGAATTTCTTCGGCTTATAGCCTTGTTGTGAATTGTCTTTCAGTACTGTAAAGATAACAAAATAAGTGAATGGCCAAATACGGTTTACCGTAAATATGTTTTGGTAAATGATTGTAACTTTTGATTTTTTAACAGTTTAAGATAAAATAAATGAAACGAATTTTAGGATTGGATTTGGGAATCAACAATTATTTTATTAAGAAAATAATCCAATAAAAATGCCCCTGTTAAGTACAAGGGCTAACTTGTTGAGCTATGCTCACTACGGAATAAAATCCTTATTGTGAATTGCTTCAGTACACCAAATATAAAGAATTATGGAAAATAAAAAAATATTAGGATTAGATATTGGTACAAATTCGATAGGTGGAAGTTTAATTAGTATCCCTAGAAAATTTGAAAATTATGGAAATGAAGGTGAAATAATATGGATGGGAAGTAGAATTGTACCAACTGATGGGGATTATTTGCAAAAGTTTGAAAAGGGGATACAGACTCAAGGTGAAACCAAAGCAGCTTTTAGGCGTAGTAAACGTGGATCAAGAAGACTTAAACATAGATACAAGCTTCGTAGAACACGCCTTGTTAAAGTATTTAAGGCATTAGGTTGGCTTGATGAAAATTTTCCCCTTGATGATTCAAAAAAATTCAAATACGATATAAATGAAAATGGCTATTCATTTAAGATTAGTGATTATATACCTTTTTCAGAAGAAACAATAGCGGAATTTGAAAAAGAGTTTGGAATTGCAGGAAAGAAAAGCAAAAAAGGAAAGAGCATAATACCAGAAGATTGGATTGTTTACTTTTTAAGAAAGAAAGCACTTACTGAAAAAATTACAATTCCTGAATTGGTGCGTATTATCTATATGCTTAACCAACGTAGGGGCTTTAAGAGTAGCAGAAAAGATTTAAAAACCACCAATGTGTTGCCTCATGATGAGTTTATAAAAAGAAAAAAAGCAGAAGATTACGGAGACGGTATAGAAACTCGGTTTGTATCAATAACCAAAATTAAATCCGTGACATTTAAAGAAGAGAAAAAAGATAAGAAAGGAAATGTTTCAAATGTTTACACGATAGAGACAGAAGACCCAAGAATGGAAACCTGGGAAGAAACACGCAAAAAAGAACCTGAATGGAGTGGTAAAGAATTTACATTTTTGGTTACTCAAAAAGTTGATAAAAACGGAAAACCAAGTC
>DASWKU010000161.1:0-3802 GCA_036396455.1 Flavobacteriaceae bacterium | reverse complement strand
TTGATCGGTTGGACCTTCTATTTCTTCAGACCACCATCCGCGGACATTGTTTATTGCATTGTACACATCTTCGGGGCTTTGATCTACCAAAATGGCCGTGCTAAAATCTTGTTTGTTCATAATTATTTTGTTTTAATGATTTTTAGATACTCCTTGTTTCTCCATCTCGTCCCTTTTTCAAACCATCATTTAGGAACGGTAATGGATGTGATGTAATATTAAAAGATAATACATTTCATCAATAAAGTTTGTCTTTAGGCCTCATTTCAACTTCGCCTCAAGGTTTTCCATATACTGGGTCCAAGCTCCTGAACAACTGTCAAAACACTCAATATTGGGCACCAATCCTTCGTGTGTGAAGGTCACCTTAGTTTTCGTTCCTTCCTTTGCCATATCGAAACGGATCTTTGTATTGGCCCATTCATTAGTATCCTTCAGGAAAGACAGATGGCTTTCGGTTACTAACCACACAATTCTTTCATTGGGTACCAGCTCAACCAGCTTTTGTTTTGAGTAGTGCACTCCGCCTCCAGCCTTAAACGAAAATTCATCATTGAGCCTGTGACTTTCTCCTGTTATGGTCTCTTCAAATAGACCAGACCACCATTTATCAATCTCCAGCAATAGTTTAAATAGTTCTTCTTGTGGTTTAACGGATTCGAAACTGTATTTGAAGCTTTTGGTTTCTTGTTTTTTCATTGTTTCCTGGATGTTATCTTGAGTTGTCATACTTGTTGTTTTTATCATTACAAACATACTGTCTACATCCTACTTTAATAGGGTGTTAATTAGACATTATAACGGGTTGATTTGGACATTGTTTGTGATTATATTTGTCAAAAACCTTAACTGATGAAACACCTTACCATCATTGTGCCACGGGGACAGAACAATTTGAGCAGTATTGTGGGGCCTTTTAAGATTTTTAACAGGGCCAATGAATTTTATGAAAAGTCTGGCCATGATCCTGTATTCAAGATCGTACTGGCCGGAACCACAGAAAAAATCGACTTTTATAATGGCCTTTTTACCGTGAATCCACAGAAGGATATTTTAGCTATATCCCAAACCGATTTAATCCTTATTCCTTCATTGAACCATAACTATGAACTTGCCATAGCGGAAAACAAGGAGATCATTGAATGGATCTTAAAACAATACAAGGCCGGAGCCGAAATAGCAAGCATTTGTACCGGGGCATTTTTGCTCGCAAGCGCAGGGATTTTGAACGGTAAGCGTTGTTCCACCCATTGGGCAGCAGCCGATCAATTTAGGATCATGTTTCCTGAAGTGAACCTACAAATAGATCAGCTCATTACAGATGAACATGGTATTTACACCAATGGTGGTGCGTACTCGTTTCTCAACCTTATCATTTATTTGATCGAGAAATATTACAACAGGGAAACAGCGATTTTTTGCTCTAAGGTTTTCCAAATAGAGATCGAAAGGAATGTGCAGTCTCCCTTTGCCATCTTCACAGGTCAAAAGCAGCATGAGGACGACATGATAAAGGAAGCCCAGGCATTTATGGAACACAACCTTGAGGACAAGTTGTTTGTTGAAGATTTGTCCACAAAATTCTCGGTAAGCCGAAGAACTTTTGATAGAAGGTTCATCAAGGCCACCGGTAACACACCTTCAGAATATTCACAACGGTTAAAGATTGAAGCCGCTAAAAAATCTCTTGAGAATACCAGAAAAACAGTCAATGAGGTGATGTATGATGTGGGTTATAACGACCCCAAAGCCTTTAGGAATGTGTTTGGCCGAATCACGGGAATTTCCCCTTTAGACTACAGGGCCAAATATAATAAAGGGCATTAGTTCCATATCCATTCTGTGTTTGTTGGATTGATAAATCGAGATTCTGAAATCCCGCCTGCGTTGGGCATGAGGTTTGGGTTGACAATAAAAAAGATGTTAACCTTAGCTTGGTGCCTGATGCCAAAGTTAATGACTATGTCATGGTTCATGTGGGTGCCGCCATAAGTGTGGTGGATGAGGTGGAGGCCAAAAAAACCTTCGAGATCTTGCAGCAACTGGGTGAATTTGATGATTTGAATGCTTTGGATATCATTTAATATTCCATCCTTTTTTAATTCTGACAACTTTGTTAATAATTAAGCGATACAAGTTGCAATACATTTGCAAAATGATTTATTTATCGATAATTTAGTTGCATCTTAATCTCTTAATTGTTTATCATGAAAAAAATTACTTCTGAAAATTTGTCAAAACGTCTTACACAGTACGGAGCTTTAACCACAGCTCTAACCGGTGTTGCCAATGTAAATGGTCAAATCTATTATAGTGGTATCATTGATGACACTGCTTATAATGACACATATTCTTTAGATTTAGATGGAGATACCAATACTGATTTTGTTTTTGAGCACTTTTATTACAGTAAAAGTTATGGAAACCTTTTATCAGTAAACGTCAATTTTGCTTTTAATCCCCAAAATGCCATTTTAGGTAGTTTTGATTTATATATATATCCTTTTGCATTAAATGATGGAGATCCAATAGCAAGTGGTGATACCAATTGGATTAATAATTCTAACATAGGGTTCTTAAACAGGTATAGTTATTGTTATAATAGTAAAACTGCTTGGTGCTCTAGTGTTAGTAAATCGACCAATAAATATATGGGATTACGCTTTGAATTTAATGGCGAAATTCATTATGGCTGGGCACGACTGGAAATAGGAGTAGTTCCTAGTGATTGGGTTTTAAAAGATTTTGCTTACAACACCACTGCGGGGGAAGCTATTGAAGCCGGCCAACAAACCCTTGGCATACAAAATAATGTGTTTGCCAATGTTAAAATTGTGGCGCTAAATAAAAGTATTGCGCTATATAATTTACCGGAACAATTAAATTACTCTGTACTTGAGATGTCCGGAAAAGTGGCCTTAAAAGGCATTACCTCCAATAATATGGATACAATTGAGGCATCAACCTTATCCTCAGGTGTTTATATTATTGAGTTAAAAAACCAATCCAATGCGGTGATCAGAAAAAAAGTGGTCTTACAGTAAAACATAAAATCCTGAAAATAAAGATTTAAAGCTCCTTTTAAGTTATAAAGTTTTTATAAATCCATAATCTATTGAATGCTAATGATTTAATGGTTTTGAAATTAATATTTATTGCATTTAAACGGATTTTTTTGCATTTCGTGGATATTTTTTGAAAATATTTTACTACCTTTCGCCCAATAAACCATTTTTTCCATAAGTTATATTTAGGTAATTTATGGAATTAACTGTTTTAAAATAAATTAATCCATTGAAACTGTGGTTTACATAGACAGATTAAAAGCGTATTTCAACGAGTATATTTGTTATATGTCGCCTGCAGTGATAATTTTATAATCCCTCATTGATATGGTTAATAGCAAGTTAAGCCAAAATTAAGACTTAAGTCAAATCAATTTGATTTAAGCCATTGGTTTTTGTGTGTAATGCCCTAACACCTAACTGAATGCAATGAAAAAAAATTACGCTAGTTTTTTAATATTATTGTTTTGCATGAATATTTATGCAAACCATTATAATAAATTATCTTCCCATTTAATTCCTACCACTAATTTACAACCAAAATTAGTTGCGTTTTTTGTTGGGTTGTTTGGGGATGATGAAGCTGCTAATTTAAAGCAGAATATAGAAAGCATAAATATTATTGAAGCAACTAAAAGCTCATTCAGTGCTTTTGCTATCCTTAATTGTCCTCCTGATATTATTGATAATAATGAGGTTGGGTTCTGTGGTGCAACTGTTGATTGGACTGTGCCAAC
>DASWKU010000160.1:0-1535 GCA_036396455.1 Flavobacteriaceae bacterium | reverse complement strand
AATTTTTGCTTTTACCAAAGCCTCCAAGCCTGCAAAGGCTTGGAATTCGTGTAATCTTTAGTGTTTTTTTGACTTTTAACGGGTAAGGCATGCTCATTTTGATGTATTTTTTTAAAATATTTATGAAAATTTCACGAATTTATCACGCCTACCGCGTGATTTGTCAAGAAATAATTGGTGTCCCAAAGCGTCGGGAGTGGCGTTTTAAAGATGTGGGTACACCGTAGTTGTCAGCAGGCAGGGGTGATTCAAGGAAAATCTGCCTCACTTTAGGGATGGAGTCAATCAGATTATACCAAATGTAACTCATCAATCCATGAATTATTTTTCAATAGTTTGGTTAAAAGGGTTTTAACCACAAAGACCGTAAGCCCCGAGGCTTGTCCTGAAAATTTTTGCATGTATCAGCAACAATAGGCCCTATCAAAAAAAAAAAAAATGGGTTAAGCTTGTTTAATCCATAGAAATCGGGGTTGGTAAGTAGGCCTGTACCAGCAATTAATTTTAGGATACGCTGTTATGCAACGGTATTATATTTTTTTCTTGTCAGGATTTTTTCGGTTTGAAAATAGCGAAACTATCTCGATTGAATTTTCGATTATTCGATAGTATAAGTTATTATTCTTTTCAACAACGGCTTTTCGGATTCCTTTTTTCTCATAAGAGTCAGAAAATATTTCAGGGGATTTTGAGATTAACTCAATGGTGTGGTCAAGTTTTGCAGAGAATTTTCTTAATTCTTTTTCAGTCCAATTATTTTTTAAATACTCAATAGTTTCTTCTAACTCGGAAATTGCGTGGTCAGTCCACAGAATTTTATAGCCACTTTTCATAAATTTTTTTGACATTTGAGTGAGAAGTCAGCTTACCATTATCGGCATCTTGTATTCCTTTTTCTATTGATTTTTGCTCATCAGTCGAAATTTCATTCCACCAATCAGTTTTTTCTTTATTTCTCAACTTCATCAATTTGTCAATCAAAGATTGGTCATCCAAAGTGGAAAGCCACTGGATTAATTCAATTTTCTTATTTTGAAGATTTATATCCATAAAATCAAAGTTACAAATTTCCTGCTATATTTCAATTTTTACGTGATGCTTTTTTATTGGCTCGTCCTAAAATATGGCTACAGATTAAAAGTAAAACTTTAATGCTTGCAAACTTAAGGGAAGCGTCGGGGCTTAGTGGTTAATCTATTCATTGCAAATCAATATATTTATACGTACTGATGAGTTATTTCCGAATAAATGAGTCAAAAATTTTTGTCGTGTACTAAAATTCCATTTATGTTATCATGTTCATGATATCCGATTCCGATAGTTTTGGGTTGGCGCCTTCTGAACCGGCAACCAAAGCACCGACCGCACAGGCAAAGTCCAAAGCATCTTGAGGGGGTGTTTTATGAGTGATCTTATATACCAAAGCTGCTAAAAAGGAGTCACCAGCACCTACTGTATCCTTTACAACAATAGGATACCCTGAATTAAAATAAAATTGCCCATCAATATACAAAATGGCACCTTCTCCTCCCCTT
>DASWKU010000159.1:0-10886 GCA_036396455.1 Flavobacteriaceae bacterium | reverse complement strand
CCCAAACCATTTCCTGATTCCGTAACAACTGCTATTCTATTCTCTTTCATGGCACTCATAATTTATATGTACAAAATTAACTAAAAACAATGTCAAAAAAGAACCACTTTCTTTTTATAAATGACCCAAATACTCACATTTTATTTCGTTTGCAAACCCAAGTTATATATGTACTCAATCCATTTGACGAAATTTATTTGGTGTTGTCCCGCTCAATTTTTTAAAAAACCTGGTAAAATGTGTCGGTTCCTGAAAATTCAATCGATATGCAATTTCTGCAATATCCAATCCAGAAAATTTCAGCAAACTTTTACTTTCCATGAGCAATCTTTCCTGAATGATATCCTTTGCGCTTTTACCAGTAAGCTTTTTGACTGTGGTTGTCAGATAATTTGGCGTAATGTTCAGTTGTTCTGCATAATCACTCACGTTTTTAGTGTCCACATACATCTTATCTACCAAAATTTCAAATTTCTGCGTAATCATTTGTGCGCTTGTCAAATGATTTTCGGTGGATTTGTAGCGTTCATAAACGGCCTTACAGAAATATAGAAAGGACACCAACATCCCTTCGAGCATTCTTTCTTGATATGGATGTGGATTTTTGAATACCGAATACATCCTTTGTGCATCAAAATGAAGTGATTCATGTTCTTCTTTTGTAAGCATCAAAACATTATTTTCGGACATCTTCAAAAACGGAAAATCCTCCACTACATTGGAAACCACATTCATCAAAAACTCTTTCTTGAACATGATATGAAAACCAGCCATTTTTGAATCGCGAACCCAAGAAAATACTTGACCTGGCACTACAAACCATAGTGGATATTCCTCCAATGTAAGCCAATCTGTGTTGAGATTTAATTTGCTATCCCCTACATAGGTCATTAATCCAATTTGATAAAATCCTTGTCTGTATGGAGGCATACACCTTCTGGCCGAAGGCTCTAAACTATCTAATGCATATATGTCAAAATTGGGAATATGGCTTCGATGAGGAAAGCCTATAGCCTCATGTAAATCATTACTATTTTCAAAAACAGGGATTTCAGTTTTGGTCATCATATAAAAGTATAAAATAATGAGTGAACTATGAGGTTCGTGGTCATTAAAATACGTGTTGAAATAATCTTAATTGTTGATTTACGAAAAATGGAACCACGGCGTCCATACCTGAATACCGTAGTTCCAACCAACCAACTACTAAACATAACTTTTTATTCTGAAACGGTCTCTGTAAGTTTCATGTTTTCAAATTTGTCATTTAATTCCTTTTCAGAAATAATTTCCCATCCGCCCCCCAATGCTTTATAAATTGCAATGAGAGATGTAGCTGAAGCAATTTCGCTTATAGCCAATAAATTTTCGGATTGCAACAGTGTGTTATCCGCACTTAAATAATCTATGAAACTATCCAAGCCTGCATTGAACCGTTGTTTGGCAAATTTGGCCGCCTCTGCACTTGCTTCCGAAGATCTTCTTAATATGTCCCTTCTTTGCAATTCATTGGAATAATTTGTCAACGCTGTTTTTATTTCTTCCAAAGCTTGTAATACTGTTTTTTCATACTGATTGAGTGCTGCCAAGGTCAATGCATCCTCCCTTTTAATTTGTTGTTTAACCCTTCCCAGGTTAAATGCCGTCCAGCTTATGTTGGGCATGACACTCCATGTAAATGACTCCTTGTTGCCAAAGTTTGAAAAATCAACCGCCGAAAACCCAATTGACCCTCCAAATTGAATTTTAGGATACAGCTCCGCCACTGATAGATTATATTTAGCAATTTGAATTTGCAACTCAGCCTCTGCTCTTTGAATATCCGGACGACGACGCAATAAGTCATTGACATCTCCCAAAGCCACCGATAATGGTAAACTTGGCAAAGGTTGGCTATCTACAACTGCTGCATCTAGATTCCCAGGCACTTCTCCTACCAAAACGCTTAAACTGTTTTTCAATGCTTCAAGTCGTGCTTTTAACGGAGGAATCGAAGCACGGGTATTTTCCAGTTGTGCCAAAGCTCTGGAAACATCCAAGCTATTGCTTGTACCTGCTTCTGATAACTTTACCGTTAAATCATAGGTGTCCTGCTGACCTTTCAAATTTCGGGTCGCAATGTCCATTAGATACTGTGTTCCGCGCAATTCCAAATAGGTGTTTGCCACTTCTGCAAAGATGCTCACATAGACCGCTTGCAAATCGGCTACTGATAATTGATTATTGGCATAGGCACCTTTAACCCGATTGGAAACCCTTCCAAAGAGATCTACCTCCCAAAAAGCGTCAAAACTGCCGTTATAGTTGCTAAATGTTGGATTGCTTCCTTGCACGAACACATTTTCCCCTAATCGTGTCCTGGTATAATTGCCGTTTGCCGTTACCGTTGGCAACCTATCGAATTTTGTTTCTTTCAACAAGGCTCGCGACGCATATACGTTTGCTACAGCAACATTGATATCAAAATTATGCTTTCTCGCCTTTTCAATTAGGGTATCCAAAATAGGATCATTAAATTCCGACCACCAATTTTCAAGTGTTTCGGTTGCCGACATTAATGAATCGGACACTCCCTCCTTTAGAAAATTTTCTTGTATTTCTACTCTTGGATGGGCATCAAACTCCCGTTTGTTAATGCCACAGGCCATCAAAAACAAAGACAGTATTATAATAAAAATTAGATTTTTCATGTTTTATGTTTTAAATTATCTCCACATTTTCCACCGCTGGTGGTATAGGTTTCATTGTATGTGTCTTTGAGGACGGTGTTGTCCATTTTCTTCCCAAATAATAAAATACGGGTGTCAAGAAAATTCCAAATACAGTGACTCCCAACATCCCACTAAATACTGCAATTCCCAATGATACCCGAAGTTCTGCTCCTGCACCAGTGGCGATCGCGAGTGGCACCACCCCTAAAATGAAAGCCATAGCCGTCATTAATATAGGTCGTAATCGAAGTTTTGAGGCTTCAATCACCGCTGTTTTTAAGTCCACACCTTGATCTTCCAATTGCTTGGCAAACTCCACAATAAGAATGGCATTTTTACTTGCCAATCCAACCAATACAATCAACCCTATCTGCACCATTATGTTATTATCCAATCCTGCCAAATCTATCCCTATCATTGCGGACAATAGCACCATTGGCACAATGAAGATTACAGCTAGAGGCAATACAAGACTCTCAAATTGAGCCGCTAATAATAGGAATACAAAGACTACTGCCAAGAAAAACGCGATCCCTGCGGTATTGCCCGTTTGTTTTTCCTGATAGGCCAATTCCGTCCATTCATAAGAAATGCCTTTGGGAAGGATTTCATCCGCCAACTGTTCCATTCTTTCCAATGCTTCACCGGAACTATAGCCGGGGGACACATTTCCATTCAATGACGCTGCAGGATATAAGTTAAACCTTGGAATCCTTGAAGGTCCGGAAATGTCTTGCTGGTTTGTAATTGTACCAAGTGGTACCATTTCACCTTGATTGTTACGCACTTTGATGCGAGCTATATCATCTGGCGTGAGTCGGTTGGGTGCATCTGCCTGGGCCGTTACCTGAAATGTTCTTCCCAAATAGTTGAATTCATTTACAAAGGCAGAACCCATATAGATCTCCAGTGACTGGAATACATCCCCAACATTGACGCCCAATTTCTCTGCTTTTACACGATCGATATCCAAATACAATTGCGGTGTTTGGTTATTGAAAAACGTAAAGACATTGTTCACAATCGGGTCTTCATTGGCTGCGGCTGCCAAGGCGTATGTAGCTTTGAGCAATTCATCCGTCCCTAAATTTGCCCTATCCTGAACCATCATCCTAAATCCACCTGCATTTCCCACACCGCGAACTGATGGTGGCGGAATCACAAATACAATGGCGTCGTCAATTTGTCCCAATTTCTGCTGGACGGTAGCCAATAAGTCTTCATATTTCAACCCTTTCTTTCTTCTCACTTCAAAATCTTCCAGCGGTAAAAATACTGCTGCTGCATTTGATGCATTCGTAAAAGAGGCTGCGTCAAATCCTGTAAAAGATACCGCATTTTCCACTCCATCAATATCCAATGCTATATCCAGCACCTCTTTCATCACCTCATCTGTTCTAGACAGCGAAGACCCTGGAGGCAATTGCACCAATGTGATAAAATATTGTTGGTCCATAGCAGGGATAAAACCTTTGGATACCCTATTGAATTCAAACCCAGTAATGGCCACCAAGCCTCCATACACCAAAAGTACCATTACAGCCATTCTTACCAACTTTTGCACACTTTTTCCATAATTTCTGGAGAGTCTGTCCATGAAACCATTGAAACCATTTCCTACATATGCAAAGGGCTTCAATAACAGTGGTGTCTTTTTATTTGAATCTTTTTCTTTATGTCTCATCAATAAGGCAGCCATGGCAGGACTCAATGTCAAGGACACAAATACGGAAATGGTTGTTGCCACTGCAATGGTCATCCCAAATTGCTTGTAAAATTGACCTGAAATCCCGTCCAAGAAAGTTGTTGGTATAAAAACAGCAATCAAGACCAAACCTATAGCAATCAATGCACCTCCAACCTCATCCATAGTCTTTTGAGCAGCTTCCTTTGGTGACAATCCTTTAGCCAAATATCGCTCCATATTCTCGACCACCACAATGGCATCATCCACCACTATTCCAATTGCCAATACCAAACCAAACAACGTAAGGTTATTTAAAGAAAAACCTATGGCTTGCATCACCGCAAAGGTTCCAATAAGAGATACCGGAATGGCCAAAATTGGAATGATGGCCGCTCTCCATGACTGGAGAAACAATAGGATTACCAAGACTACCAGAATGACCGCTTCAAAAATGGTATTATATACTTCATCCACCGATTTTTGTATAAATTCCGTAGGGTTATATGCAATTTTATATTCTAGATCCTCTGGAAAATTTTTAGAGAGCTCGACCATTCTGGCCTGAATTTCAGCTGCTGTTTCCAAAGCGTTACCCCCAGGTTGTTGGAATATTGGCATGGCTATCGCTGGATCTTTTCCCAAATAGCCTTTTGTGGCATAATTTTGTGCCCCTAATTCGACCCGACCTATGTCCTTTACCTGCACAATCCTTCCATCCGCATTCGATTTGATAATGACATTTTCAAATTGCTCGGTTGTAATCAACTTTCCCTGTGTCTGGATATTTATCTCAAAAGCGGATTGACTTCCAGAAGGGAGTGTATTCAATGTCCCGCTTGCTATTTGCACATTTTGGGAACGAAGTGCTGCAACAACTTCGCCTGCGGTCATGTCTAAATTTGCTATTTTATCAGGATCCAACCAAATACGCATTGCATATTCAGCAGCCCCAAAAATCTGAATATCCCCAATTCCTTTAATACGTGCCAATTCATCCTTCAACTGAAGTGTGGCATAATTACCCATATAGGTTTGGTCATAGGTTTTGTTGGGTGAATACATGTTAACCACCAACAAGATATCGGGTGATATTTTTTTGGTTGTAATCCCTAATCGGCGTACTGATTCTGGCAATCGCGGCTCTGCAATTGCTACCCGATTTTGAACCTGCACCTGTGCCCTGTCCAAATCTGTTCCTAACTCAAAGGCTATTTGTAGCACTACTCTACCATCTGCCGATGATTGAGAGGTCATGTACAACATGCCTTCCACACCATTAATCTCTTTCTCTAATGGTGCTGCCACCGTTTCAGATAGTGTTCTGGCATTTGCACCTGGATATAATGCCACCACCTCAACCGTTGGAGGCGCTACATCTGGAAATTGGGATACTGGCAAGGAAAAATATGCCAGACCGCCCACAATGAGAATAAGTACACTCAATACTGCTGCAAAAATGGGTCTTTTTATAAAAATGTGACTAAATTTCATAAATTTTGTTACTAGTTGGAATATAAAGTCCCTCTTGTTCCTCCCTACCATCAACTTTGTGAATGAGGAGGAACAATTAAAGAACTGCTATTAATAAATGTTCTGTGTACATGACAAAAATTCAACTTCAATAACTCCTCGCTTTGTTGCCCTGGCCCTAAAGGGTGCAAATCGAGGAAAATCAGGCTCCTTTTAGGGTTGGGGTCATACTGATTTTCCGATTAAATTGTTCTAAAAACAATTTTTTGTCATGTACTTAAATAAATGTTATAGAATTATTTCAAGGTGGTACTCATCGCTCTATTTTTGCAACTGCCAATTCTCCAACCTTGTTTTTGTCCAAGGAGGTTTCAATTGGAGTGACGGCAATACCTGGTCTTATTTTTTGTATATTGTTCATAATCACTTTATCCTCTTGCGTAATCCCATCCCTGATTATCCTTAATCCGTTGGAATGCAAGGGACCTAGTGTTACATTTTTGACGGTTACTACATTATCTTCGCCCAGCACATATACAAATCGAATGGATTGATTGGTACCAATAATATCATCGGGAATCATGATTGCTTCATGTTCTGCACTGCCCATAAGTCTGGCTTTTCCAAACATGCCTGGTTCCAATAAGTGATCTTTATTTTCAAGTACCGCACGACTTTCAATTGTACCTGTGCTGTTGTCAATTTCATTATCCACAAAATCCATCTTTGCTTCATGGACAAATTCGCTCTCATCCTGTAATTTTATAAACACAGGAATTCCCTCTGTACGAACAGCACCACGCTCCCCATTTCTTGCCAACCGAACGTATCTTAAATAATCGGATTCACTCCCTGTAAAATAGAAGTGTATCGGACTTGTCGCCACAATCGTTGTCAACAAGGTAGAATTTGAAGTACCTCCGTCTATCAAATTGCCCTCATTCACTTTGTCCCTGCTTACCAAACCTGTAATGGGTGCTGTCACTCTTGTAAATTCCAAGTTCAATTTTGCGTTGTCCACCCTTGATTGTGATAATTGAATGCTTGCTTTGGCAAATTCCAATGCTTGTTTTCTGCGATCATATTCTTCAATTGACACTGCTCCAGATTCACGAAGCGTCTCAACTCTATCAAAATTATCCTGTGCTGTTTTTAAGGATGCTTTTGCTTGACCATAATCTGCATTTGCTTGATCCAGTGCAATTCTAAATGGTCTGTCATCAATGGTAAAAAGGACATCCCCTTTTTTTACCATTTGTCCATCCACAAAATTCACACGTTCCAAGAACCCGCTTACACGCGCCCTTACTTCCGCTTTATTGCTCGCCTCAAAACGACCTGTATATTCATCCCATTCCGTAATTTTTTCAAAAACTGGAACTGCAACCTCTACCGGCATCGCTTGTGTTGCGGACGTCGTTTCCTGTTCTTGTGGGTCACTTGACGCAAACGCTGCTGTTACAATTATAACAACCAGCAGTCCTGCCACTGCTAAAACAGTTTTGGATATCGTATTCGTATTTACATTAAATGTTTTCATGTTTTCTACTTTTGTTTTTTTGATTCATCGATTTTGATGTGGCAAATTTACTCCTTGATGCTTCCGAAGCGGTAACCAATATGTTTGGATAAATGACCAAAATCTAATTTTTATAATAATTTTCACATGTCTTACTTTTATCAAATGGAATATTTAATAGCTTATGCCCACAACAGATTCCAATTCGTCCAAGTATCCGTTTAAAGTGGTTTTCCGAATTTTATGATATAGGCCAGAAGTAATATCACCATCGCAGCCATATAGCCTGCTTAAGCCCGATGGTCTAATAACTCGGGATCGGGCTTTTGCTTTGGGGGTGTTGCAGGAGCCTACGAAGTTAGGGGCTTCGTAGAGCAGGGAATATATTAACTTATTAAATTTCCTTAATTAGACAAATAGATTTATTTTAAAGTGACTATTTAACCTATATCTAACTGGTTTAATTTTCTTAATCAGTAATTTTTTAGCAACACCTAGTTTTAACCATTCATCAACTTGCTTAGAAGTTAATTCAAAATGTTCCATTAAATCTTTCTTATTTACTTCTCTGTCTGCAAATTGATTTGATAATTTATAAATGAATATATAAAAGAGTGAAGCTTCATCATAACTTAAACTAATTTTTTTTGTTTCTAATTCGATTTTATGTTTTACAATATCCGGTATAACTTGTTCTTCTTCAACTCTATTAGAAACTTCAAATAAATTTACTTCATTATAGTTAAATAAAGAAGGCTGGGTAGCAACTGATTTTTCCTTAACATTAATGATGTTTGAAGTATTAAATAATTTTGGTAACCATCGTCCTCCACGTTTTACAATTTCAAAATTGCCTCTATTGGTTTTTTCATCTAAAGGTCCTGCAACCCATAATGGAACCCACTTATTTTGTAAATTTTCATTTGCTCCTTCCCAAGTACCACCTTTAGTTTCAGACTTTACCACTATGGTTGCTTTTGACAATACATAAATAAGTTTATTTCTGCCCATGGCATTACCAACATTAAATCCAGCTTCAGGATTAAATGGTGATATTAGTACTAATTTATTATCTACTATGTATTTTCTATATAGAGAAGTAGCTGATTTTTTTATTAAACTATCAGCCAAAACACCCAAAGCAAAACCATTTAACTCTAAAATATCAGTCATAGAACGCTCATCAATACCCCTCGCTCCACCAGATACGACTCCGTAATTTTGGGCGTGTAATTGACTTACTATTTGCTGTGTGCTTTGAATATCTGATTCATCAATTTGTCTAGACCCAACAATACCCACGTAATTTTTATTGAGTAGATTTATATTGCCAATACCAAATAGTAATGGTGGTACTTTATCTTTTAATTTAGCTTTTATGCTTTCGGGATATTCAGGGTCACTTCTATTGATCATCCATACACCTGCTTTAGTCCACTTTTCCAGTTTAATTGCCAGTGCCATTTTGCGGTCTAATAACCCTATGATTCTATTTTTAGAAACGCTGAAGTCTGTCCAGTTTTCAAAGGTTTTATTAAAATCAATTGTTAAGAGGTCTTCAGGTTTTAATTCTTTGGTTTGTAACCATCGTACCAACCTATTCCACTCCAAGAGTGATAAGGGTTTATTATTTTTATCTAAATCTTTAGAAAAATATGAGGTTAGTAATAATATAGCTTTTGTTCTTTCTGAAATCATACTAATCACTGACTGATGTTGATGTTAAGGCTATGGGATAAACTAATCCAGAACCTGATTTTTTCAATAATGTTGCTACAATTGTAAAGGTCCATCCCGAATCAATAGCATCATCTACCAAAAATACAGGTTTATTTTCAACATTCCCATCAATTTGAAAAACGCCATCCAAATTATGACATTGATGAAAACTATTTTCTTGTTCTTTTTGAGGCAGTGTGTCTTTAACTTTAATAATAATTGGCCTGTATTGTACACCTAAACGTTTAGCTAATCTTTTTGCAAAATTTGGAACTAAATCTGGGTGCCTCAACGATGGAATACAGGTTAACCATTGTGGAAATGGTTCGGGATTCCATCTAACAGTAATCATTTCATGCATTGCCTCTACGAGGTCATCTCTAAAATACCCAGTATGCTTATCATCTGCCGCCATTTTTCCCCATCCAGCGTCTCCCCATCTTGACAATACTTTTCCTGTTTCAGCTTGAAAATCGGTAGGTAAATTTCCACTCCATTCATATTCTGGCAACGCATTTCTTAAAATTTGCTTTCTTGGGTTTATATCAAATTCTGAATGTTTAAGATATAAGGATGCCTCCAAAATATTATTATGTGATACAGTATAAGGTAAAATGGCTTGACTTAAACAGTTATTACACTTTCCACAAATATGCATATGTGGGTCATCCAACTCCTTTTGCAAAAACATCATTAAACATTCTTTTGTCTGTATATAATCTTGTACGGTATTCCATTCTTCTAAACGCTGATTTGTTAAACGTTCAATCTTTTCTGTGTCCATAATATAGTTCACAGCAGACTTTTTCCATTGCGTCCCTATTTTAATAATTGGAGAAGGTTCTTCTACACTCAAGTATTTTAATGTTTTTGTAATTTGACCATATTTAATATTCAATTTTTCTTGTAAATCAGGAACTGACAACCCATCATACTCTTCAATAGTATCCAGAATGCTATCAACAATTTCTTTAGGTGGAAATGCAGATTCTCTAAAATACTGATGTACTTCTGCATCTTCTTGACCTGATAACAAAATTCCATACGCATTCTTTATGGCACGACCTGCTCGTCCTACTTGTTGGTAATAACTAATGATTGATCCGGGGGCTTGATAATGCACTACAAAATTAA
This sequence comes from Flavobacteriaceae bacterium, assembly GCA_036396455.1. Classification (GTDB taxonomy): domain Bacteria; phylum Bacteroidota; class Bacteroidia; order Flavobacteriales; family Flavobacteriaceae; genus Geojedonia. The sequence continues at coordinate 646 of DASWKU010000159.1, read as the reverse complement.
GATCAGGTTTATCATAACCCATTCCTAAAGCTGTTGAGGCGACCAATACTTTTAAGTCATTATTATATAATGCATCTTCTAAATATTCTCTATAGGTAGTAGAATCTTCAAAATTATCATCTTCAACACCTGAATAATAAGCTGCCGCATCGATATCACATTTATTTAACCATTCTGTTACAACACGTGCATCGCGTTTGGTCAATACGTATATTATTCCACTCCCTTCCATTTTAGGAATATTTTCTTTTAGCCAAGCCAAACGTGATGCCTGATCTATTAAAATAATATTTTGAAGTTTTAAACTCTCTCTGGTAAGTGCCCCTCTTATAATACTAATCCCACCCAATTGTCCTTCAATATCTGCTACTACCCTATTATTAGCCGTTGCTGTGGTACTTAAAACCGGCATTCCTTTTGGCATAGCTTTAAGTATACCTACAATCCGTCTATAATCTGGTCTAAAATCATGTCCCCAATCGGAAATACAATGCGCTTCATCAACTACAAATAAACCAATTCTGTCTGCAATAGGAAAAAGTACTTCATCTATAAACCCTTCGTTGGCCAATCGTTCTGGGGAAATAAGGAGCTTGTCTACTTCATCTCTTAATACTGATGCTTTAATTTGCCGCCAATCTTCAAT
>DASWKU010000158.1:0-10846 GCA_036396455.1 Flavobacteriaceae bacterium | reverse complement strand
GGCACCACGTTATATCCTGATAAAGGTGAAGCTTGGACCATTAAAAAAGGAAAGATTAGAGGTGAAGAAAGCCACGGTATGATTTGCGCTGAGGATGAGATGGGGCTGGGGACTTCCCATGAAGGCATTATGGTCCTTGATAAATCACTTAAAGTCGGCACTTTGTTGTCTGATGTTTTTAAAGTTGAAAACGACCATGTATTTGAAATTGGTTTAACTCCCAACCGGGCCGATGCCATGAGCCATTATGGTGTTGCCCGTGACCTCAAAGCCGGTTTGCTTCAACATGATATGGCCAAAGAGCTTATAACACCTTCGGTAAGTGCGTTTCATGTGGATAACCGGACCTTAAAAATGGATGTTAATGTCGTCAATAAAGATCTTGCACCACGCTATTGCGGCGTAACGATTTCGGGGTTAAAAATTGAGGACTCCCCCATTTGGTTACAAAATAGATTAAAAGCCATTGGCATCACCCCAAAGTACAATGTGGTGGATGTTACCAATTATGTGTTACATGAATTGGGGCAACCCTTACACGCCTTTGATGCCGTAAAAATTAAAGGCAATAAAGTAATCGTCAAAACATTGCCAAAAGGCACCAAATTTAAAACTTTGGATGAAGTGGAGCGTGAACTCCATGAAGAGGATTTAATGATTTGTGATGCCGAAAAACCCATGTGCATTGCAGGAGTTTTTGGAGGCATCTCTTCTGGCGTGACCGAAAACACGACCAGCATCTTTTTGGAAAGTGCCTATTTTAATCCCATAAGTATTCGTAAATCAGCCAAGCGCCATAGCTTAAACACCGATGCTTCTTTTAGATTTGAAAGAGGCATTGACCCCAACATTACCGAGTATGCCCTTAAACGCGCCGCCTTATTGATTCTTGAAGTCGCTGGAGGTGAGATCACGAGTGATTTGATTGATTTGTATCCCAAAAAAATTGAGGACAATCAGGTCAGGTTGAGTTTTGACAATGCCAAAAAATTAATTGGAGAAGAGATTCCTCGCGATGTCATTAAACGCATTTTGACTTCATTGGAAATCAAGATCAATAACGTTACCGAAACAGGATTGGGATTGACCATACCCGCATATAGAAACGAAGTGACCCGAGAGGCCGATGTCATTGAGGAAATTCTTCGGGTATATGGATACAATACTATTAAAACCACCGAAAAATTAAATGCTTCCATTTCAAAATCCTCCCGCTTTGAGGATTATAAATTGCAAAATATTGTTGGTGACCAATTGGTTGGACAAGGATTTTTTGAAATCCTAGCCAATTCGCTTACTTCGCCTAAATACATTAAGTTAAGTGAACAACTAAAGCAAGAGCATAATGTTGAAATTTTGAATCCTTTGAGCAAGGATTTAAGTGTTTTGCGACAAACCTTGTTGTTTTCTGGGTTGGAAGCCGTAAGCTACAACAACAATAGAAAACGAAATGATTTGAAATTATTTGAGTTTGGCAAAACATACCATGACTTTCAAGGTAATCGTGAGGAACACAAACACTTATCTCTTTTTGTAACAGGAAACAGGTTTTCTGATAGTTGGACATCCCCAACGCAAAAAAGTGATTTCTTTTACCTTAAAGGAACCATTACGGCACTTTTGGAACGTCTCGGAATGACACAGCTCCAATCTTCTCCAATTAAAAATGATGTGTTCAGTGAAGGGATTACGCTATCCATTGGAAAAAAGAATCTAGTTGATTTTGGTTTGGTCAATAAAAAGATATTGAAACATTTTGATATTACTCAAGATGTCCTGTTTGCCGATTTTAACTGGGACACTATTATTGAAATGGCAAAACACAACACCATAGTCTTCAAGGATATTCCTAAATATCCGGAAGTGCGTCGCGATTTTGCATTATTATTGGATGACCATATTACTTTTGAACAGATTGACACCATTGCAAAACAAACCGAAAAAGAACTGCTTAAAGAAGTAGATCTGTTTGACGTTTATCAAGGTAAAAATCTGCCAAAGGGCAAGAAAAGTTATGCTGTAAGTTTTACCATTCAAGACGAGAACAAAACGCTTACCGATAAACAGATTGATAAAATAATGAATAAGCTTCAAGCCAATTTTGAACAACAGCTTGGTGCCGAATTGAGATAATATTATTTAAGGTTTTTTATGACAAAAAAAGAATCTTTTCTGCTCAACAGATTAAAAAGTGTGGGATATGCCTTCAGGGGCGCCTATTATCTTTTAAGAACGGAATCCAGCATCAAAGTCCAGTTTATAATTGCCATTGTGGTTACTGCTGCCGGATTCTATTTTGAAATCTCCAGAACAGAATGGTTGTTTCAAATCGGTTTTATTGGTTTGGTCATGAGCATTGAAGGTCTAAATACAGCAGTGGAGTATGTTGCAGATTTTATTCATCCTGAACACCATCAAGCCATAGGTCGCATAAAGGATATTGCTGCAGGAGCTGTTTTTATGGCTTCAATTGCTGCTGTTATTGCGGCTATTGTGATTTACTTTCCCAAAGTTTTTTAATACTAATTCCGTTAGGATAAACGTTAGTAATTTGTATTTTTGTTTCAATCTAACAACGCATTGATGGCGAAGAAGAAAACCAAAACCAATAGCAATACTACTACAAAAATAAAAAAACCAAGTTTTAAATTATCAGGTCAACAAAAACTCATATTTGGAAGCTTGTTGATTATCATTGGCATCCTTTTATTTATTGCGTTTTTATCGTTTTTGTTTAATGGTAAAGCCGATCAAAGCACCCTTACCGAACTCGCGTCAAGAGACGTAGAAGCCAAAAACTGGCTCAATAAACTGGGTGCATGGGTTAGTGATTTGTTTATTGACAGAGGCTTCGGCATCGCATCCTTTATATTTTCTGGGCTAATCTTTCTATCGGGTATATATATAACGCTTGACATCAATAAAGCCAAATTGCGCAAGCATTGGATATGGGGGACGCTCATTGCCATTTGGTTATCCGTTTTCTTTGGGTTTTTCGCACATCTTAATGGTACACTTGGTGGTACTATTGGTTTTGAAATGAACAGTTTCTTACAGGTTTATATGGGTAAAATAGGAACTTCCCTTCTGCTCCTTTTTGGATTGATTGTGTATTTGGCCATTCGATTTAAGGTGTCAGGGCAAAGTTTTGTAAATCTTTTCAAAAGGGCAAAAAAAGGACTTTCAGATGAATTTCCAAGTAGGGAAAATGATTTTGAAGTCGCTCTGGATAATGATTTATCTGCCGAAGCTGAAGCCATTAAATCGGCTTACGAAATTGATCTTGATGACAACATACCTTCTAAAAAATTAAAAAATGAAGTCTCCAAAGCAGATGAATTGAATATGGAAATTGCACAAACCAAGGAGGAACTTTCTGAAACCGATAATCTTTCCAATAAACTGGTTGAAGATTATGGGCAATATGACCCCACTTTGGAGTTGAGCAAATACCAACTGCCTCCTTTGGATCTCCTCAATAAATATGACACCGAAGGCATTACCATCAATCAGGAAGAACTTGAGGAAAACAAAAACAAAATTGTAGAAACCTTGGGCAATTATAGTATTGGTATTTCCAATATTAAAGCGACCATAGGCCCAACCGTGACGCTCTATGAGATTGTTCCAAACGCAGGAATCCGGATTTCAAAAATCAAGAATCTGGAAGATGATATTGCCCTATCCCTATCGGCTTTGGGCATTCGCATTATCGCTCCAATTCCCGGAAAAGGAACCATTGGAATTGAAGTCCCCAATAAAAATGCAACCATAGTTTCCATGCGTTCTGTGATTGCTTCACAGCGTTTCCAAAAATCGGAAATGGAATTGCCCATTGCTTTTGGAAAAACAATTAGTAACGAAACCTTTGTGGTTGACCTTTCAAGAATGCCCCATTTATTGATGGCCGGAGCCACAGGTCAAGGTAAATCTGTTGGTATCAATGCGGTGCTGACTTCACTTTTGTACAAAAAACATCCTGCAGAGGTGAAGTTTGTTTTAGTAGATCCGAAAAAAGTTGAGCTTACCCTTTATAATAAAATTGAACGTCATTATTTGGCAAAACTTCCAGATAGTGAAGATGCCATCATAACCGACAATACTAAAGTTATCAATACTTTAAACTCGTTATGTATTGAAATGGACAACCGTTACGAAATGCTGAAAAATGCCATGGTCCGTAACATTAAGGAATATAACGAAAAATTTAAGGCACGAAAACTCAACCCAAATGAAGGACATCAGTTTCTACCTTACATAGTTTTGGTGATTGATGAGTTTGCCGATTTGATCATGACCGCTGGAAAAGAAGTGGAAACGCCCATCGCCCGTTTGGCGCAATTGGCACGTGCGATTGGCATCCATTTGGTCATTGCCACACAACGACCTTCGGTAAATGTGATTACAGGTATCATCAAGGCGAATTTCCCGGCGCGTATTGCTTTTAGGGTCACTTCAAAAATTGATTCCCGTACCATTTTGGATGGCTCTGGAGCAGATCAACTTATTGGCCGTGGCGATATGTTGTTTACACAAGGCAATGACATTATTCGTATCCAATGTGCTTTTGTAGATACTCCAGAAGTGGAAAAAATAACCGAATATATTGGATCTCAAAAAGCGTATCCCGATGCCCATCTGTTACCCGAATATGTGGGTGAGGAAAGTGGCACAAGTCTTGATGTGGACATATCAGACCGCGATGAACTCTTTAGGGAAGCCGCCGAAATCATAGTGATAGCCCAGCAAGGATCGGCATCTTTATTGCAACGCAAACTTAAATTGGGCTACAATAGAGCTGGAAGGCTTATTGACCAATTGGAATCTGCTGGTGTTGTTGGTGGATTTGAGGGCAGTAAAGCCCGTAGGGTTTTGGTCCCAGATTTAGTAGCTTTGGATAAACTTTTGGAAAGCGAACAGCTTTAAAATCATATCATTCATAAAATGAAACATCCATGATAATTTTTAAACCCTCAAGAGAATGGTTATTTGGATGTTCTCCCGAACCGTCGGGATGACCTCTGAAAAACAATAAAAATAAACATGAAAACAATAAAAAACATATCGATTATCGCCTTTTTTTTGATGGCACTTCACGGTTTTTCACAAGATGCCGAAAAAGCCAAAGCCTTGTTGAATGAGGTAAACGCTAAAGTTAAAAGCTATAACAATATTGCTATCGACTTTAAATATGCGTTGCAAAATTCCAGTGAAAACATTAACCAGGTTACAAGAGGGGATGTGTCCATTGAAGGTGAAAAATATGTGTTGAACGTGTTGGGGGTGACCAGAATTTTTGATGGAAAGACCCTTTACACCATTAATCCTGAAGATGAAGAGGTTACCATTTCATCAGATAATACAGAAGATGAAAATACGGTTTCTCCAAGCAAGATGTTGTCGTTTTACAAAGAAGGTTACACCTATGCCATGGATATTGTTCAGGACGTAAAGGGTAGAAAAATTCAATATGTGAAATTGAACCCTATCGATACCAATTCGGAAATAAATCAAATCTTATTGGGCATTGATGCCAAAACCAAGCACATTTACAATCTTATAGAAATTGGCAAAAACGGGACCAGGACCACCTTGACCGTGAATTCTTTAAAAACCAACCAACCTCTTTCAAAATCCTTATTTAAATTTGACAAGAACAAGTACAAAAACTACTACATCAACAAATTAGATTAGGTCAACCCGATACATGAAAATACTGGACAGGTACATATTAACGACCTACTTAAAAACATTTTTGAGTGTGTTCGTCATACTCATGTTCATTTTTATTTTACAATCGGTATGGCTTTACATTAGTGAACTTGCAGGTAAAGATTTGGCAATTTCGGTAATATTCAAATTTTTGATCTACGTTACGCCTACCCTAATCCCATTAATATTGCCCTTGACCATTTTATTGGCATCCATAATGGTATTCGGCAGTTTTGCTGAGAACTATGAATTTGCCGCCATGAAATCCACGGGAATATCGTTGCAACGTGCGATGCGAAGTTTAAGTGTTTTTATAGTCTTTTTAGGAATGGTCACTTTTATTGTCTCCAATAATGTTATTCCGTGGGCGAATTTCAATTTTTATAATCTTCGAAAAAACATTGCTCAAGTACAACCTGCCATGGCCATTGCCGAAGGACAATTTAATGACATCGGAAATTATAACATCAAGGTTGACGAAAAAAGTGGGGACAGGGGCCAATATTTAAAAAATGTAATCATCCACCAAAAAAAAACAAAACGAACTGGAAATTATGTAGTCATAGCTTCAAAAACAGGTGAGCTCATCAGTAGTGAAAATTCCAATATTTTACAATTGGTGCTGCATGATGGCAATTATTACGATGAAATTTTAACCAATAATCCTAAAGAGGCCATAAAAAAACCTTATGCAAAAAGTGCCTTTGAAGAATATATTATCAATGTGGATTTGGAAGGCTTAAACGATGTCGATCTTGAAGACAAAAGTTATGATAGCCGATTTAGCATGCTCAATATCAACGAACTCAATTACACTATTGACAGCCTTGTTGTTAATAAAAGTAAAGAGCTTCAGGAGCTTTCCCAAACCATGTACAACAGAACCTCAATTACCAACCTGAATGCCAATATTGAGCCTAAAAAGGACACCATTTTTAAAGGTGAGATTTTAGATCTATTTCCAACAAAGACCAAAATACAACTTCTCAATTTAGCTTCCAATACAACCAGTAGCTCCAACCAAATTTTGACAACTAAAAAAATGACCGCTGCGGTATCGACCAAAAATTTAAACAAACATATTCAATCCCTTCATGAAAAATACGCTTTGGGTTTTGCGTGCATTATTTTGTTTTTTGTGGGCGCACCATTGGGTGCCCTCATACGAAAAGGTGGCATTGGGCTACCACTTGTGATAGCCATTTTATTGTTTCTGACCTATCACTTTATAGGAATATTTGCAAAAAACAGTGCCCAGGACGGGTCGTTCAGTTCGGTTTTAGCCACTTGGCTATCAACCCTCATCATGTTGCCCTTGAGTATTTTTCTTACCAGAAGGGCCACAAAAGATCGAGGCTTATTTGAATTTGACACCTACTTGGAACCGATCAAGAAATTTCTAGGCATAAAAACGGAAAGCCATATCGATTTGGGTTACAGATTGGTTGGTCCCAATTATTTTGTCAATTTTGATAACGAAAAGCTTATTGATGTCATTAAAAACTATAAAGAGCAGAATTACGACATCAGTGTAAAATCCATTGCCTACAATACTTTAATTTCCAGAGATATGACCAATGATGATTTGATAAAAAAAGGATTGTCTATTGATCCCAATTTTGTCACATCAAAAACAATAGCGAGGGATGGTATGGAGTATTCCAAATTTTCATTCATTTTTTATTGTTTTGGCATTGTCCTGTTAATCTTGCATTTCGTGTTTAACAATAATAAGTTGCCAGAATTTGCTTCGGCATCCAGAGATTTAAGTTTCATAGCACTTTTTATCTATATGTTCTATTTTGTGGTGGTGAACCTTAAAGTTTCAAAATTTTATGGTAATTTAAATATAAAATTGAAAAAAATCCATCCCGTAATGATGGCCATTAGTTTTCCATTTTATGGATTGGCACACTTTTTTATAAAAAACAAATTAAAGGAAGACTTAAACATAAGTTGTTCTGAAAATATAAAATAAGCCATATCTTTGCATATAATATATTACAAATGAGCACGACAACTTTGCAAAAAGAAATTAAGTTACATACCATAGAAGAAGCCATAGACGATATCAGAAATGGCAAAGTCATCATCGTTGTTGATGATACCGATCGGGAAAATGAAGGCGACTTTATAGCTGCTGCCGAAAAGGTCACCCCGGAAATGATCAACTTTATGGCGACCCACGGTCGAGGTCTCATTTGTGTACCGCTCACTGAAAACCGTTGTAAAGATTTGGATCTTGCCATGATGGTCCATAACAACACCGACCCTATGGAAACGGCATTTACGGTTTCGGTGGATTTAAGGGGAAACGGAGTGACTACCGGAATTTCGGCAGGTGATAGAGCAAAAACGGTCTTAGCATTGATTGATCCTAATACCAAATCCTACAATTTAGCAAGACCTGGCCATATTTTCCCTTTGGTTGCCAAACAAGGTGGTGTGTTACGCAGAACAGGGCATACCGAAGCAGCCATAGATTTTGCACGATTGGCAGGCCTTAATCCAGCTGGCGTTATTGTGGAGATTATGAATGAAAACGGCTCTATGGCACGTTTGCCACAACTCATTAAAGTCGCTCAAAAATTTGACCTTAAAATTGTCTCCATTGAAGATTTGGTGGCTTACCGCATGCAACATGATTCTTTGATTGAAAAGAAAGAAGATTTTGATATTGTGACCCGTTTTGGCGAATTTAGGTTAAGAGCCTACCAACAAACCACTAATAGCCAAGTTCATATTGCATTGACCAAGGGCACCTGGAAAACCAATGAGCCTGTTCTTACTCGGGTCAACTCCACTTTGGTAAACAATGATATTTTAGGAACCCTGACCAACAATCCGAATAAAAAGTTGGACGATATGTTTAAAGTCATCAATGATGAAGGAAAGGGCGTCATCATTTTTATCAACCAGCAAAATGGTTCAACCGATTTACTAAAACGATTGACAACATTAAAACAGCAACAAAATCATAAGGATCTTATTAAAGCTCCAAACATCGCCATGGATGCCAAAGACTTTGGGATTGGAGCACAAATCCTTCATGATCTAAACGTTCATAAACTGCGTTTGATTTCCAATAGCGAGCAGACCAAACGTGTGGGCATGATTGGTTATGGATTGGAGATTATTGAGTATGTAAGGTACTAAACCGATAAAGCTTCTTTTATAGCTTCAACCATTGTATTGGCGCGTTCCCTTGTCTCACTTTCTGTCCAAGACAATTTAATTAAACAAGAAATATTTCTACCAATATAATGATCGGATTGTGGAAATGTTTTGTTTTGAAGATATGAAATCCCATCCTTAACCTCCTTTGACATTGGATATAAGGTTTTCATTCCCATAAGATGTTCCCATTTTCTTACATAGTGCCAGTTGTTATCGTAATAATGGAAACAACCATCCACTCCCATATTTTTAAGTGCAGATGAAGCTTTTCGGGCGATGTTCAAATTTGGGAGAAAGAAATTCAGGAATCCATAATTTTCTTCGCCTCCTTCCGGAACGGTTCTAAACGTAATTTCCGGTATTTGGGACAAGGCCTCTCTTATAATGGTATAGTGTTTCTTTTGAATCGCCAAAAATTCCTTCAAACGTTTTATTTGTGCCAAGCCCACCGCAGCATGGAGTTCCGATATCCTGAAATTATAGCCCAAAAATGGATGGGTTTCTGCCCCTCTGTCAGCTCCAATATGGTCATGTCCATGGTCACTGTAATGATCCGCATTCAGGTAATAAACTTTGTTATTGGTAACTACAGCTCCACCTTCGCCACAGGTAATGGTTTTTACAAAATCGAAAGAGAAGCAGCCCAAATCGCCAAGGCTCCCCAATGGTTTTCCGTTATATGTTCCACCAATAGCCTGACAAGCATCTTCAATCAAAAGCAATTTATGTCTGGAGCAAATGCCCTGTAATGCATCCAAATTACCCATACTGCCACACATGTGAACCACCATTACCGCCTTAGTTCTTGGTGTTATGGCATCTTCAACCGCCTTTGGATCCAGGGTCAAGGTATCATCAATGTCGACCAAGACAGGAATAGCACCAAGTGCCATGATGGCTTCAAAACTGGCAACAAATGTAAAGGTTGGCATGATAACCTCATCCCCTGCTCCAATACCTGCTGATGCTAAAGCCACTGAAACTGCCGCCGTTCCACTGGAAACCAATTGTGCATATTGCGTTTGAAAGGTTTTTTGAAGTTCTGTTTCCAGTGCTTTTGCCTTCCAATGGCCATTGCGCATGTCATCAAATCCATAACGCATCAGGACACCATTTTTCAAAACATCATTTAATTCTTTACGTTCAGCCTCGCCGAACAATTCAAATCCAGGCATAGTTTAGTTTCAGTTTACAATCATCAGTCCCAATAGCTATCGGGATTGTTATTTGGTATTTGATATTTGATTTTTGGTGTTTAGCATTTAGTCATTAGGTTTTCAAATCTACAATTCTATAGTACTTTCAGCAACGGTTTTACGCACTTTTTTAAAGTCCGCAAATATATCGTCATCGGCTCTATAGCCCACAGGAAGCAATAACACCGATTTCAAATTTTTACTTTTTAGATCCAATATCCTATCATAATGCTCTGCCGAAAATCCTTCCATTGGGCAAGAGTCAATGCCCTCAACGGCACATACCGTCATTAAATTTCCTAGTGCGATATATGCCTGATTAATGGACCATTGTTGACGTTCTTCAATGGTCATCTTTTGCATCATGTTCTTTAAATCGGTCCTATAAGGATCTAAAATATGATCTGGCGTATTTCTGATGGATTGCGTAGTGTTGAACAGCCTATCCACATCGTCATCCGTAATATTTTCTTGAATACAGATGACCAACAAATGGGAGGCATCCAAAACTTGTTTTTGGTTGTAGGTATGTTCAACCAAAGGTTTTCTTTTTTCTTTATTTGACACCATGATCATGGTAATGGTCTGCAATCCAAAAGATGTGGCAGTAAGGTTGAAGGCTTGCTTTAGAATGTCGATTTTATTTGGGCTCAATACCTTGTTTGGATTAAACTTTTTGGTAGCGTAGCGCCATTTTAAGTGGTCAATAATGTTCATTATAATTCAATCTTTGTACAAAAATACTATTTGATGTTAAAGTG
>DASWKU010000157.1:0-5297 GCA_036396455.1 Flavobacteriaceae bacterium | reverse complement strand
GGGGCCTTCAATTTTTAGATCGGGTGCTTTGGTTTTTACAATTTCAGTGGCCTGTCTTACTTTTTCAACATCCACACCTTTACCTGATGCACCTGATGAATAGGACAGCATCGCAACTTTAGGATCAATACCAAAATCTTTGGCTGTTTGGGCTGAAGAAATCGCGATTTCTGCCAGTTCCTCTGCATTGGGGTTTGGATTAATGGCACAGTCCCCAAAAACCGAAATACGATCTTCAAGACACATAAAGAAAATGGAAGAGACAATATTTACCCCAGGTTTGGTTTTTATAAATTGTAAGGCAGGTCTCAACGTGTGCTGGGTGGTATGGATTGCCCCTGAAACCATTCCGTCGGCATGACCTTTATAAATCATCATGGTTCCAAAATAGGTTAGGTCGGACATAATATCCCTTGCCATTTCCAAATTCACATTTTTATGTTTTCTGAGTTCATAAAAGGTGTTGACATAATCTTCAAAGTGTGGGGATTTTGTTGGCGAAACAATGTGTATTGAATTTGTATCCAAAGGGATATCAAATTTTGTAATAAGTTCTTTAATCTTATCTTCCTCTCCAAGCAAAGTCAATTCAACCACATGAGCATTAATCAATCTTGCAGCAGCTCGTAAAACACGTTCGTCATTGCCTTCTGGCAAGACAATATGTTTTTTGTTTTTTAAAGCACGTTGCAATAAGTTATATCGAAACATTCTAGGGGTGAATATTTCGGATTTAAAAGTGATCAGACTGTTGGCGAGCTTGTTGGTGTCCACATGTTTTTCGAATGTAGAAATGGAAGTTGTAATTTTCTCGATGTTTTCAGCGTATATCTTAGCTTTAATATTACCAATACTGTTGGTGACTTGATAGGTGCCTCCATTGACACTGATGATTGGAACCACACTGGAAAGTCCTTCTATTAATTTTAAAATGGAATTTTCAGGAAGTAGCCCTCCCGTTAATAGGATTCCAGAAATTTTGGGATAGTTTTTTGATATATTGGCCTGAAGAGCCCCGAGAATAATGTCGGCTCTGTCTCCTGGTGTGATCACCAAGGCATTTTCTTTTAAATGCGTGAGATAATTGCGCAGTTGCATGGCACCAACACTAAAATTTTCGGTCAGGTTATTCAACATATCCTTTCCAAAGATCACTTTACCATCCAAAGCACTTACAATCTCCTTGATGGTAGGACTTGCAAGATTGTGAATTTTAGGAATTACAGTAATGTCCTTAACATCTTTAATTCTAGCTCTCAACGATTCTTTTAAAGCACCAAGGTCATCTGGATTTGTTTTGTTGATCATTATTGAAAGCACATCGACATCATGTTTAAACGTATCATAAGCCAATTGAACACTATCAACAATTTCCTTAAACTCTTTTTTATCACCATGGGAGACGATGATGGCCGGAAGTCCTAAATTTTTTGATATTAAAATATTGATATCCAGTTCTAGAAGGGCGCTTTCATGGGAAAAATCGGTGCCTTCAACCAACACAAAATCAAACAAGTTCTCAAGGTATTTATACTTTTTGATGATTTCATCAATGACCTCACCGGATTTTCCTTGATTATATAAATCAAGAACCTGATTTCTTGTAAATGCAAATGTTTTTTTATAGTTGATGTCGATCTCAAAATGTGAAAGTACCGTATTAATGTGATGGTCCATTTCGCCAGCCTCAACATCTTCAATAATGGGTCTAAAATACCCTACTTTGGCAGTTTTCCCCAAAAGCATTCGCATTAAGCCCAGAACAACAATGGATTTACCGCTGTTGGCCTCTATTGTGGCGACATAAACTCCTTTACTCATCTTTATTTTTGTTATGGCAAAGATAGTTTTTTGCTTATTTTTTGAGCCAAATAACCCATCTTAATTTTTTTGGATTGTACACTAAAATAATACTGCAAAATTAGTACCTGTATGTATTGATAAAGATGATAATTGTCATACTCTGGATTTAAAAATTGGGGGAGATAATAAAATGACTAATTTGTTGTCAATTCCCTAAACAAACTCTCCAAGCTCGCATTTTTTTGGTTGAGTTGTAGAATCTTTAGTTTATTGTCATGGGCAAAATCAAACACCACGGAGCGCATATCTTCAGTAGTTGAAAATGCGATTTCATAAACAAAACCATGGGTGTTCTCCACCGATTTCACATGGGGCAGTTGATTTAAAAAAGCATCTTCAACCCGATAATCAAACTCAACAATCACGGTTTGCTGTTTGGTGTCCCGCAAATCCTTTAATTTTTTATCGGCTACAACTTCCCCTTTATTGATGATGATCACCCGGTCGCACATGGCTTCAACCTCTTGCATGATATGCGTGGAGAGAAATACCGTTTTTCCTGCCTGTCCGTTAGGCAGATCTTTCCCAAAATTTTTGATCAAATGACGGATTTCAACCAACTGATTGGGATCCAAACCCGTTGTAGGCTCATCAAGAATCAACACTTCCGGATTATGCAACAGGGCATTGGCCAAACCCACACGTTGGCGATACCCCTTGGACAGTTGGCCAATTTTTTTATGGGCTTCAGGAGTAAGACCTGTAATTTCAATCACTTCGGTTATTCTAGATCTAGGGACGTTATATATGCCGGCATTAAAAGCTAAATATTCTCTAACATACATTTCCAAATACAATGGATTGTGTTCCGGCAAATACCCCACAACCAACTGTACATTTTTGGCATCTGAAGCTACATTAAAGTTGCCTACTTTGGCCTCGCCATCTGTAGCATTGATATAAGTGGTCAAAATTTTCATCATGGTGGATTTTCCAGCACCATTTGGACCCAAAAAGCCAACAATTTCTCCTTTATTGATTTTAAAGGATACGTTGTTTAAGGCTTTTTGTGCACCGTAAACTTTTGAAAGATTGTTAACTTCAATTGACATACTAAAATATTTACCCAAAAATAGCAATTATATAATTTGGAATAGTCGTTCCTGTTTAATCTTTAAAAGTTTAACAAAAAACGTAAAAAACCTGAGCAACCATTTTGAATTGTGAAAATATTAATTACTTTAGCAGCTTCAAATATGAAAACAACATATTATACATATCAAAATTGGTTTTATTTCTTTTTTAGCAGAAGGATCGAGGCTTTGTATGTATAATTTATACCAAATATATGTAATATGAGTCTCGATGAAAATCGGGATTTTTTTTTATGATAAAGACAGTAGCCATACAAGGAATCAAGGGATCATTTCACCATATTGTGTCCCAACAATATTTTGACAACGGCGTTGCCATTGAAGAATGCCTCACATTTGACCAAGTAGTGGACAGTTTGCTGAATAAGAGGTGTGATGCCGCTATTATGGCTATCGAAAACTCCATTGCTGGGTCCATTTTACCTAATTACGCCTTGATAGATAATTACCATTTGCATATCATTGGCGAACATTATTTGGATATTCAACACAATTTAATGGTATTGCCAAATCAAGTTATAGAGGATATTAAAGAGGTTTATTCCCATCCTATGGCGTTGTTGCAGTGTAAAGAGTTCTTTAAAAAGCATCCCCATATCAAACTTATTGAAGATAAGGATACGGCAGAGGTTGCAGAACGCATTCAATTGAAACAGCTTAAGGGTATTGCTGCCATTGCAAGTACATTTGCTGCTGAATTATTTGAACTGGAAATTATTGCGGAAAGTATCCAAACGATAAAGCATAATGAAACACGTTTTGTCATTGTAAAGACAACAAATTCGGAAATTGCTGAAATTGACATCAACAAAGCCTCCCTAAAATTTGAATTGGAGCATAAACGTGGTAGCTTGGCGACCATTTTAAATGTGATGAGCGATTGTAAATTGAGCCTGACCAAAATTCAATCGCTTCCAAAAATTGAAACACCTTGGAAATATGCCTTTTTTGTGGACGTAACTTTTGAGGACTATAAGCACTTTAAAAAAGCCAAATCGATTATCGAAATCATGGCAGAAAAATTTAAAATATTGGGAGAGTACAAAAACACAAGAGTATGATTACAGGAGCCAACCGATTACAGACTGTAGAGGAATATTACTTTTCGAAAAAGTTGAGGGAAGTTGCCTTGCTTAAAGCTGCAGGTAAACCCATTATAAATTTGGGTATTGGCAGCCCCGACCTTGCGCCTTCCCAACGCGTGATTTCTGCTTTGGCTGAAAGTTTAGATGATGACAAAGCCCATCAGTATCAAAGCTATCAAGGTTTGCCCGAATTGAGGGATGCCATGGCGGCGTTTTACAAAGAACAATTTGAAGTTTCTTTAAGTCCAAGAACCGAAATTTTGCCCCTTATGGGAAGTAAGGAAGGGATCATGCACATTTCCATGGCATTTTTAAATGAAGGAGATGAGGTTTTAATTCCCAATCCTGGATACCCAACCTATAGTTCCGTAACCAAATTGGTAGGAGCAAAACCTGTGTATTACGATTTAAAGGAAGAGCATAATTGGCATCCAGATTTAGTGGCTTTAGAGGGAACAGATTTAAGCAAAGTCAAGATTATGTGGATCAATTATCCACACATGCCAACGGGGGCAACGGCAACCAATAAGCTTTTTGAAGATATTATAGCCTTTGCAAGACGCAACACTATTTTAGTGGTCAATGATAACCCCTACAGTTTTGTTTTGAATGAATTTCCAAGAAGTATTTTAAAATATAGGGACGCCAAAGACGTTTGTTTGGAATTGAATTCCTTGAGCAAAACCTTTAATATGGCCGGATGGCGTGTGGGCATGGTCTTGGGAAAATCAGAATATCTCGACGATATTATTAAAGTGAAGAGCAATATGGATTCAGGCATGTTTTATGGCATTCAAAAAGGGGCCATTGAAGCGTTGAAGTGTTCAAAAATGTGGTATGTGAGCTTAAACAGTGTTTATGAACAACGGCGCACTTTGATATGGCAGTTGGCAGAAGCACTTAATTGTACTTATGACAAATACACATCAGGATTGTTTGTTTGGGCCAAACTTCCGCCTTTTGTCAAGGCAGAGGAGTTTATCGATACCGTATTGAAGAACAATTCTATATTCATTGCTCCCGGAACCATATTTGGAAGCAATGGCGAAGGATATATCCGGTTTTCGTTATGTGCGTCAACCGAAGACATTGAAGAAGCAATAGCTAGAGTCAAATGAAAAATGTATATGTCATAGGAGTTGGGTTAATAGGTGGAAGTATGGCTTTGGATATTAAAGCTTTGCATTCTGAATTGATAATCTTTGGGATTGATACCAACGAAGCCCATTTGGAAGAAGCCATTCAGCTTAAAGTA
>DASWKU010000156.1:0-8848 GCA_036396455.1 Flavobacteriaceae bacterium | reverse complement strand
CATTTTTTTAAATCGGAAAGCATCAATTTCTACAGTAACTACAGTTTTTCCAAGAACAAAATAAATAGGGATGATGGAGAAACGGTACATTATTTTGATAACAACCAAAGCATAGACCAAATATGGAAATCAAACTACAACAGGAACATTTGGTCAGACACACATAATCTTAACTTTAATTTAGATTACGTTATAAATGATAAAAACACATTGAGCTTATCTTCGAGCATGCTGCTTTTGCCCTATTTTAAATATAGAATAACCAATAACACCAATGTTTTTGATGCTTCGGAGAATTTGGATTTTTATTATATGTCAAAAAACCTTTCCCATTTGGAAAAACACAATTTAGGTTTCGATTTGGATTTTGTCCACGAATTTACAAAAGGGGATTTAACGGTTTCCTCGCATTTTACGAATTACAATTATAATAGGGATTATGGTGTTGTAACCAGCTATTTTGATGCAGACGACTCATTTATTGAAACCACGGCGTTCAACACGTTCAATAAACAGCACACACAAATTTTTACAGCACAATCCGATTACCATTTACCTTTCAGCGATACATCAGTATTTGAAATGGGAATAAAAGGATCCAACATTAATACAGATAGCGGAATAAAACAATTTGATATAGTAAATGGAGAAGAGGTGTTGGATGTTGACAATAGTGATGATTTTGATTATAAAGAAGCTATTTTTGCAGGTTATGTGAATTATTCCAAACAATGGGAACACTGGAATATTATTGTGGGTCTGAGGGCAGAACAAACAAATATAAAAGGCACTTCCATCTCCAATAGTGAAACCAATAAGCAAAACTATTTGGAATGGTTTCCTACAACGAGTTTGAGTTATAAACTGTCAGATAATTTTAATTTGTACACCAATTATAAACGCAGCATCAAACGCCCCGACTACCAAGATTTGAATCCGTTTCAGTTTTTTTTCAACGACAATACGGTTTATCAAGGAAATCCTAAACTACAGCCCATAATTATTGACCATACGGTTTTTGGAACCACATTATTTAAAGACTTTACTTTTGAGGCCTACTATAAGACTGCCAAAAATGACATTCATGAATTGGTTAGGCAGGATAACACTGAAAACGCTCTATTTTTTATACCCACAAACTTTGACAAAACCATAGAGTACGGATTTGATTTTGTGTTTAATTCATATCTTTCGGAAAGGTGGTTTTTTTACTTTGTAACATCGTTTTATAATGTAGAGGACCAAAACAACTTTAACGGAAATTTTGTAACACAAAACCAATGGTCAAATTATAGTGTTTTACAAAATGATGTCACCCTTTTAAAGGACCGAAGCTTAAATGCGAACTTTACCCTGTATTATGTTGGCAAAAACCTTCAGGGGCTAAGGCTGGTAGAAGACAGATGGGTTTCGAGTTTATCTTTTTCCAAAACAATAATGAATAAAAAGGGGGTTATTTCTCTATCTGCCGAAGACTTATTTAACACCCAGGATTTTGATGATTCCACGCGTTATTTAAATCAATTTAGTTCCAAGTACAATAATTTGGACAATAGAAAAATAACGATCGGTTTTAGGTATAATTTTGGGAACACCAATTTAAAGGCCAATTCACTGACCAAAGACATTAAAGAACGCGATCGCTTAAAAGAAAGCAATAATTAAATCAATCTTTCCATTCAGCTATAAATAAATTAGTGTCGTGCCCTCCGCCGTTATTTCGGTTGGAAGAAAAAACAAGCTTCTTCCCATCATTTGAAAACACTGGAAAGGCATCAAACGTTTCACCGTGGGTAATACGTTCAAGGTTTTTGCCATCAATATCTATCATGTAAAGATTGAATGGAAACCCTCTTTCCGATTCAAAATTTGAAGAAAACAAGATCCTTTTCCCGTCAGGCAGAAAAAAGGGGCACCAATTGGCACTCCCTAAATGTGTAAGCTGACGCAAATTACTTCCATCGGCATCACAAATATAAAGTTCCATCTCTGTTGGCTGGACCAAGCCTTGGGCCAATAAGTCTTTATATTCTTTTATCTCTTCGTCAGATTTTGGACGGGAAGACCTAAAAACGATTTTTGTGCCATCCGGAGAGAAGAAAGCGCCACCATCATAGCCCAATTCAAAAGTAATTTGTTTTACATCGCTTCCATCCAAATTCATGGTATACAAATCGATGTCGCCATTTCGGGATGAGGTAAATACTATTTTATCGCCTCTTGGAGACACGGTTGCTTCTGCATCATAACCCGGTTCCTTGGTGAGCTGTTTAACGATGTTTCCATTTAAATCCGCAACAAAAATGTCATAGGTATCATAAACTGGCCAAACGTATTTTCCGTTTTGGCGCAAAGGCGTATCAGGGCAATTTTCACCACCCAAATGTGTAGAAGCGTAAATGAAATGTGTGTTGTCCGGCAAAAAATAGGCGCAAGTGGTTCGACCTTTCCCAGTACTGATCATCGGTGGGACACGATTTTCAAAAGTATCGTCTACATTCATTAAAAACATTTGGTCGCAATTCACATTCCAAGCCTTGTTATTGGATTGAAATACAAGTTGCTTATCATCAAAACTCCAGTAAGCTTCGGCATTATCACCACCAAATGTGATTTGCCGTATCGATTTAAAGTGCGTTTCTTCGGGATAAATTAAAGTATCATGAATTGTTTCCTCTTTCGGACTATTGGCATTGGCTGATTTTTTTTCATTTTTACAAGAGGTCATTATTGACAATCCGAGAATAATATAAAACAAACGCTTGGGCATAATAAAGATTTAAAGGTTTAAATAAGTGGCAATTATTGCCTAATTTTGATCAAAAATAAGATTTAAAACATGATCAAAATATTGCTATTCGTATTTTTTATGTTGATAATGGGTTGCAAACCCGATTACAAGCCTGAAAATAAAATTAAGGAAGATGTCTCTTTTTTGGCAGATGACAAATTAGAAGGTAGACAAACAGGGACAGAAGGTGAAAGAAAAGCGTCTGAGTACATTGCCGAGCGTTTTTCAAATTTGGGCCTTGAAGCCAAAGGAACAAAGGACTATTTTCAAACCTTCTCATTTAAACCAAAAACAGACCCTCATCAGGAAGTTAATTATACTGTAGTTGGTAATGATAGCACCATTACAGGGACCAATGTCATTGGTTATATGGACAATAAGGCTCCTAATACTGTTATCATTGGTGCTCATTATGACCATTTGGGCTATGGCGCAGAGGGTTCGTTGTACAGGGAAGAAGAAAAGGCGATTCACAACGGAGCCGATGACAACGCAAGCGGTGTAGCCGTGATGTTAAATTTGGCGAGCAAGCTTAAAAATACAAACAAGGGCAACAACTATTTGTTCTTGGCTTTTTCTGGGGAAGAAATGGGGCTGTTGGGCTCCAATTACTTCACAAAAAATTCAACTTTAAACCTAAAAGATGTCAATTATATGCTCAATATGGATATGGTCGGACGTTTAAAACAGGACAGCACATTGGCCGTTTATGGCGTTGGTACCTCACCGCTTCTAAAACAGGTGGTCAACTCAAGTAATGCCCGGTTTAAAATTATTGAAAAAGAATCGGGTACAGGGCCATCAGACCACACCTCATTTTATAATAGTGACATTCCCGTACTGCATTTTTTTACTGGACAGCACGAAGACTACCATAGGCCTTCAGACGATTCAGACAAGTTAAATTATGAAGGGATGAATGCGATTTCAAACTATATTTTTGAAATCATCAAAGCACTTGATGACAAAGAAAAACTTCCTTTCAGAAAAACAAAGAACGAAAGCGAAGATGTTCCAAGTTTTAAGGTTGGTTTGGGAGTGGTGCCCGATTATTTATTTGATGGCAAAGGCATGCGCATTGATGGTATAAGCGAAGACAAGCCCGCACAAAAAGCAGGTCTACAAAAAGGTGATATCGTCATAAAACTGGGCGATAGCGCAATAGTGGACATGATGAGCTATATGAGAGCCTTGGCCAGTTTTAAAGAAGGCGATAAGACCAAAGTGGTGGTGGATAGAAATGGCAAGGTGGTTGAAGCCGAAATTGAATTTTAATCTAAATAATTCTCCTATGGCTTTGCCTTGGGTGTAGCGTATTGATAATCCGGTTGTGCAAAGAACCAAGAGACAGGAACCAAGAGTCTGGACAAAAAGCTCTAGTTTCTTGTCCCGATGCTTCGGGACTTGTAGCGTAGCGGTCTTGATTCTGATACCTCGATGGCCCTTCCTCGTAGTTCATTGCAATAATCTGTTTTTTTAGTACTTTTGCAAACTTAAAAAGAGATTTTGGTAAAAATAGGCGACATAGAACTATCTGATTTTCCATTGCTTTTGGCACCGATGGAAGATGTGAGCGACCCTCCTTTTCGCGCCTTGTGCAAGGAACAAGGGGCTGACGTTGTTTACACCGAGTTTGTGTCCAGCGAAGGCTTGATTCGGAATGCGGCCAAAAGCATCATGAAGTTGGACATTTACGAAAAAGAACGTCCGGTTGGCATTCAAATTTTTGGGGCCAATTTGGAAAGCATGCTTCAAACCATTGATATTGTAGAAAAATCGAATCCGGACATTATCGATATTAACTTTGGATGCCCAGTAAAAAAAGTGGTGAGCAAAGGTGCCGGTGCTGGGATTTTAAAAGATGTCTGCCTAATGGAGCAACTTACGGCTGAAATGGTCAAACGCACAAATCTTCCCATAACCGTTAAAACCAGATTGGGGTGGGATTACGATTCCATTAAAATTGTAGAAGTTGCCGAACGCTTGCAGGACGTGGGATGTAAAGCGATAGCAATCCATGGAAGGACCCGCGCCCAAATGTATAAAGGTGAAGCCGATTGGAAATGGATTGCCGAAGTTAAAAATAATCCGCGCATGCACATTCCGGTATTTGGAAACGGCGATGTCGATACGCCGGAGAAAGCTATGGAAATGCGGGACAAATATGGTCTTGATGGCGCGATGATTGGTCGTGCAAGTATTGGTAATCCATGGGTTTTTAAGCAAGTAAAGCATTACTTTAAAACAGGGGAACATCTTGAATCCATTTCACTTGAAGAACGTGTCAACGCAGCCCGCAGACACTTGCAAATGGCCATTGATTGGAAAGGAGAAAGTCTTGGCGTTTTTGAAACTAGACGACATTATACCAATTATTTTAAGGGCATTCCAAACTTTAAGGAATACCGAACAAAAATGGTAACAAGCGACAATGCAAAGGATGTGTTTGAAACGTTTGATGAAGTTTTAGAGGTGTTTTCAGATTATCAGTTTGCCTAAAACTAATAGGTTACCAACGTTTTTTTAATTCTACTGGAAGCAATTTTTGAAGCCACAATTCCCAAAGTTCCAATGGTCAACAGCACAATTATAAAATTTATCAATTTAATGGTTACTGGATAGGGCAATGAAGGCGTAATCATGACCAGATCAAATTGCTGCTGCACCACCACCACCACAAAACCTATAAATAAACCAATCATGCCACCAACAATGGTCATTAAGCTTCCTTGTAAAAAAAAGATGCGCTTGATGTCATCCGTGGTTGATCCCAAATTGAACAGGGTGTGTAAGGATTCTTTTTTGTCCAGGATCATCATGATTATCGCACCAATGACATTAAATAAGGCAATAATAATCACCAAAGTGAAAATTAGATAAACCACAATATTTTCGGTATTTAACATTTTATAGAGTGCACTATTTAATTGCGACCGGTTTTTAATTTCCACACGGTTTCCCAAAACGCCAAGTATTTTATCCTTTACAAGGCTTTCGTCCGCACCCTCCTTGAGCTTTAATTCCACAGCAGTGATTTGCTTGGGATTGTAGTTCAACAAATAACGAACGGTTTCGATATTGGTGTAAACGTATTCATTGTTCAATTCCTCGTTAATATCAAAAATTCCTATATTTTTGGCCTCAACACTATTAAAGATACTTTTCACCGAACTTATCTGCCCCTTTCCGGGCTTTGGAACATAAACGGTCAAGCTTTTGGCATAATCCAAAACACCAAACGACAAATCATACGCAATTCCACCTCCGGACACGACCTGACTTGGCCCTTCACCCAACCCGTTTTCTTTTGCCAGCCAATTTCCCTGAACGATCATGGAATCAATATCGGTCACGTCGGTATAGTTGTCATCAACCCCTTTTATTGTGGACAATTTTTTCTTGCCATCAAACTCAAGCACCACCCGTTCTTCAATAATTTTTGAGAGGGAAGAAACGCCCACCATGTTTTTAAGCGACGCATCCTCTTCATCCGAAAGCAAAAAAGACTTGCCCTCTGCTGGAACAATTTTTAAATCAGGATCGACATAGGAAGAGAATTCCAGACTAAAATCTTCCAGACCTGCAAACCCGGACAGGACAATGAACAATGCCGCGGAAGCAATGACGATTCCCGATGCAGCGATATTGGTCATAATGTTAATGGCATTATTGCTGCTTTTGGACAGCAAATAACGTTTTGCGATGTAAAGCGGAAAATTCAATTAGGATTTTTTTCGTTTATCAAGTAAATTGGGATCCAAAATGGGATTGTCCTCTCCTTTTAAAGATTTTTCAATACGGTCGATATACTCCAAGGAGTCATCAATGAAAAATTCCAAATTTGGCATTCTACGCAATTGGTGTTTGGTGCGTTGCGCAAGTTCATGTCGAATCCTAGGCGTGTTGGAGCGAATACCGTTCATCAGTTCTTCACTTTCTTTATTCGGAAAAATGCTCAAATAAACTTTGGCAATGGACAAGTCGGTAGTAACATTGACCTTGCTTACTGAAACAATAATGCCCTTTAGCCCTCCACGGGTTGCGGCCCCCTGAAGCACATCGGCAAGATCTTTTTGTAAAATTCCAGCAATTTTTTTCTGTCTGTTACTTTCCATAAGGCAAAAATAGACGATATTTAAGGATTATCTTATTTTTGGAAGAATAAAATTAGAAAGGATTAAAAAGGGATTCCCGTTTCTGCCTGCCGGCAGACAGGTTCATGGGAAATAAATATGAAAAAAATTGAGCACATTGGCATTGCGGTAAAAGATTTGGAAGCCTCCAATAAGGTTTTTGCATCCCTTTTTGGAAAAGGGCATTATAAAACCGAAATAGTTGAAAGCGAACACGTGATAACCTCCTTTTTTATGTCGGGTCCAAACAAAATTGAATTGCTGCAAGCTACCGACAAAAACAGCCCAATTGCTAAATTCATTGAGAAAAGGGGAGAAGGCATCCACCATATTGCATTTGCTGTTGATGATATTGAAAATGAAATAAAACGATTGACAAGTGAAGGGTTTATTGTGATAAATGAAACCCCAAAAAAAGGAGCGGACAATAAACGCGTTGCTTTTCTTCATCCCAAGACCACCAATGGAATTCTTATTGAGCTTTGTCAGGATATCGGTTTGAAAAAATAGGCTTTTTTAGAAACTAAAAAAATCAGCAACCAATCAGTATGTATAATTAATTGATTTGCAATGATAAGTTAACCACTAAGCACACAAAGAAAAATGCACAAAGTACACAAAGGGTTGAAAATAAGCATCCTGGACCTTTGTGACCAGGGCAAACGCATTAAACTTTCATCAGGTTGAGCACTTTAATCAAGTAATGGTTGTCCCATCCGGCCTTTAATCTCTTGCCTTTGATGCCTCCCTTAGCTGTTTTTTCATTTTTAAGCAAGTTCAGGGCTATTTTATTTAGGATGGAAAAATTCTGGGGGGCGTTCTTTGCCCGTTTTCTTGATGCATCTTCTGAAAAGGCGACATCCAAGACCCAGTGCAGTTTGTTTTCAATCCCCCAATGCGAACGGATCGCTTTTTGAAAGTCCCCCGCATTGGCTTCCAGACTAGTGATATAGTACCGGACAGCCATTTCCTTTGGCCTGTCGCTGTTTTTAAATTCACGGACGCTCTCTATTTTAATGGCCGCTTTTAGGCCTCCCCATTCTTGGGCAGTTTCAGGGGTTATAAACTGAAGATCCTTAATGGCCTGGCATACCCTTGTTTCTATCCTTCCGTGCCCCAGGTCTTCTGACAGGTGCCTTTCTATATCCTTTCCAAATCGGAATTCATCTTCTATATCTTGATGAAGTTGGGGCTGGTTTTCCTTGACGGCTAAAATATAGTCCGCTTTTCTACCGGTGATCTCTTTGGCAATCTCCGTTTGGCACCCCATGGCATCAATGGTTACCACGGTGCCTTCTAAGGAGAGGGCTTCCAGTAGTTTGGGAATGGCCGTAATTTCATTGGATTTCTCGGATACCTTGACCTGTCCCAGCACAAGACCGTTCTCATTGGCCCAGGCACTGACCATATGGACGGGGGACTTTCCGCCACCGGCCTTGGCCCCTTTAATGGTTTTGCCATCAATGGCTATCACCTCCCTGGGCTGCAATGCCGCCAGGGTCTGTACCCACTCTATAAAGCACCGTTCAAATTGTCCGCTGTCGATATTGGAAAAGACCCGGTTAAAGGTATCGTGGGAAGGGATCCCATTGGGCAGATCGAGGAAGCTGCGCAGGAAATCTTCTTTTGAACGGGAATAGGCTTCCATATCATTCCAGGATTCTGCCCCACTGATCACTGAAATTATTCCAATAAGAAGGATGGTCTCTAAGTCGTAAAGTTGCCTGTGCGAGCGCCTAAAGTCCGGGATCTGACCGAATATGGTCTTTAGTTTGTTTGTGTTTTTCAAAATGAATAAGTTACTGATTATCAGTATAATATACAAATATTGACAATGAAAAACAACAATAAAAATGGTTTTTTTAAGGATTTATATGGAATTTAAATCCTTGTGAGATCGTATTTTTTTAATGCGTTTGCCCTG
>DASWKU010000155.1:0-8188 GCA_036396455.1 Flavobacteriaceae bacterium | reverse complement strand
AAAACAATTTTGCAGGTGGTTGGGTTTTTGTCATCAATTTGATTAAGGATAGGATTGGTAGTGACTTCTCAGAATTTCAATACATATTAACATTAACCCATTCATTCAATCCGCAATGGGTGGTATTTGGTGAAGCCCAGGGCATTAAAAGTGATTTTTATGCCGACAACCTCTTCCGCTTTGGAGGTGCCTATTTATGGAGCAAGGATTTTCAACTGGATACGGCACTGACTTTGAACACCAAAGATACACCTTCGGTATTCAGTGTAAATTTTGGGGCTTCCTATCGTTTGGATTTTCATAAAGACAAAGAGATTGACAATGGAAATTCTGCAAAAGAAGAAGGCAAAAGACAGGCCAGAAAACGAAAAAGAAATGATTTTAATGACAACAATCTTTAAGCATTTATATGATTACAGTTAAAGAAATTCATTCCAAAAAAGAATTAAAGGCTTTTGTGAAATTTCCTTTCAAACTGTACAAAGGTTCTAACTATTGGGTACCTCCTATCATTAAAGAAGAACTGGCCACTTTTGACAAGACCAAAAACCCTGTTTTCAATGATGCCGAAGCGCAATTTTTTTTAGCCTATAAAAACAATGAAATTGTAGGAAGAATTGCTGCCATTATCAATTGGATTGAGGTCAACCAACAACGGCAAAAAAAGATGCGTTTTGGGTGGATGGATTTTATCGATGATATCAATGTCACGAAGGCATTGCTGGAAAAAGTCCATGAAATTGGCAAATCCCACCAATTGGATTATGTTGAAGGTCCCGTTGGATTTTCCAATCTCGATAAGGTTGGCATATTGACCGAAGGTTTTGACCAAATAGGAAGCATGATCACATGGCACAACCACCCCTATTATGTGACACATTTTAAGGAATTGGGCTACGAAGTTGCTAAAACCTATTCAGAAAATAAAATGGATTTTACAAAAATCCAACCTGAATCGTTTGAAAAAATTCAAGAGCTTATAAAAGTCAGGTATCAACTTAAAGCCTTAAATTTTACAAACAACAAGGATTTAATGTCATATACGGATGACATGTTTGAAGTGTTTTCAAAATCGCATTCGATATTATCTTCATTTGTTCAAATAAACAAAGAGCAAAGAGAATATTTCAGGAAAAAATTTATTGGATTCTTAAATCCTGAATATGTAAAATTTGTTTTGGATAAAGATGACAAGCTTATAGGGTTTGGAATCGTAACTCCATCTTATGCCAGAGCTCTTCAAAAAATGAATGGAAGATTGTTCCCATTTGGAATAAGGCATCTTTTACATGCTAAAAAATATGCCAAAACGGTTACATTTTATTTAATTGGCATTTTACCTGAATATCAAAACAAAGGTGTTACTGCCATTATTTTCAAGGAATTTTACGACACTTTTAAGGCTAAAGGTGTTGAATGGTGTATTAGAGGCCCGGAATTGGATGATAATGTTGCCATTCATCAAATATGGAAACATTTTAATCCAGTAACACATAAAAGGCGTTGTACTTTCAGAAAAAATATAGTATAAAAAAATCCGATGAAAGTTCACCGGATCTTTAATCTAAATAATTCCCCGATGTCCCGATAGTCCCGATAGCTATCGGGATCGGGACTGCCTCGGGTGTAGCGTCTTGATAATCTGGTTGTGCAAAGAACCAAGAGACAAGAACCAAGAGTCTGGACGAAAAGCTCTAGTTTCTTGATTCTTGTAGCGTAGCGGTCTTGATTCTGATACCTCGCACGCTCTGCGTCGAGGTAGTTCATTATTAATCATCTAATAATATCGGTGTCAACTGGGATATATCCCAAATGTCTACTTAAAGATAATATCTGGCCTTTATGATGAAATTCGTGGGTGATGACGTGGGTAAATAGTTCAAATGGTGTTGTGCTTTTTTGAGTGCCGTTGATTTTAAAAGCAAGTTTATTGAATTCAGCCCCTTTATACTTGACTATGAAATCATTGACTTCACTATCAATGGAATCGAACAGTATTTTTATTTGGCCTACATTGCTTTTTGAGGAATATTCGGTAAAAATGATGCCCTTTCCCAATGCGTTTTTAACAATCCAAAATTCGTACGTGTTGGCAATATGAACGAGCAAATTCCTGATGCTTCCGCCACGTCCGAAAGAACTGTTCTCATTTAGGAAATCATCGTTGGATATGTTCTGGCAGTATTCAAAAAGGACCTGTCTCGATTTTTGGACCAATTGGTACTGCGATTTAAAATAGGATACTTTTGATGTCATTTTTAAGTTTATAGAGTGCGTTGGATAATTGTTTTGATAAGTTAGATGTTGGCAGACAAGTAGATAAACTCACTAGTATGTTTATCTCTATAATATATACCTACAAATCTAAAGTATTTTACATCCCAAAACAACCTTTAATGTTTTAACTATTCCGCTTAATTTAATGCTTAAAATTTAAATGAGTACTAGGTCACTTTTTCTATCATTTTAAAAATAAGTATTGACAGCAAATTCAAATTGATCGATAAAAATCTTCTTGAAGCTTGAGATATTATTTTGCTCATAAAATAAAAGCATTGCTTTCTTGTAATCAATGGAATCTACAGTTCTAAACGATAATGGACAGTAGTTTTCATTTATCAAAATAGTGTTACCAACAATTCTCGCAGTTCTTTTGTTGCCGTCCATAAAGGGTTGGATATAGGAAATCAGAATCAATGCCAATAAGGCTTTTTCAAAAACACTCTTTTTGTTGTTGATTAGGTTGCAAGTATCCTGTAATGCTTCCATTATCTGAAATTCATTATCCAATGGGCGATAATTGGTTCCCGATATTCCAATTCGTCTTTTCCTCAAATTCCTTTCCACCGCCAGCTCTTTTACTAAAATGCTATGAATATCCTCGATTTTTGAAATGCTTAGAGGACAGAGATAATCCGGGTTATCAATGATGAAATCAAGAGCGGCTTTATGATTTAAAAGCATTATGGCTTCCTCTTTGGTCTTTCCGGCTGCGGTTTCTTTTTCTTTCAAAAGTTTCTCTGTTTCGAGCAAAGAATAGGTGTTGCCTTCTATTTGGGAAGATTTCCAGCTCAAGTCAATTGCCAATCTTTCAAATTCCTTTTTATATTCGGTTTCGGACAATTGTGAAACGTTTTTTTGAAACTTGTTCTGCAGTGCGTTTAGTTTTAACAACTCACGTTCTGTAAACACGCTATTTTTTGATAAAATTTCGTTTATAATTGTAAAATCAAAATCTTCCTTTATGTCTCTCTCGTCAATCTCTTTTTCATAATATCGCTCAATATCAATGGGTTTAATCACCTGATATGTGGGAGAGATGATATATTTTGTTCCTTTTCCTTGTCCTTTGGTGGAAATGTAATTTGCAGAAATCAATTTTTTCAGAAGTCTTTTAAGTGTGGCATAACTTACGGAGATATTCACACCATCAAATACTTCCTTTGATGAGCATTCTCCAGATTTTGCGATAAAATCAATGACTTCTTGTGCCCTTGAATCGATCATCCTAATAATTTTAGCTCATAAATATAATATTTAAAGCTCAAAACAACCATTTTATGAGCCAAAAGTTTTAATTAAATGAGCCATAATGTATTTGTAATTGCACAAAGTAAAATATATACACCTACAAACCCAATGGATTCATATAGAAATAACCCCCTTTATAGCTTTAACTATTGCCCAATAGAATATAGATCAATACCGTAATGGCACAAAGCCCAATGGCCATGGGTTTGGTATATTTCCAGGCTTTCATATCCAGAATATGCAAATCTTCCTCTTTATATGTTTTGTCAGCAGGGTAAACATAGGAAACCCCAAACATCACCACCAAATTCAAAATAAATTCGATTCCCCATAAGTGTACAAAATGGATATTGACCTTAAAGACAAAGGTGGTCAATATATAGAACAAAAGCCCTACAAACAAGGCCACTTTGGCACCTGTTGCCGAAATGGTCTTAAGAAAAAAACCTGCCAACAAAATGGAAGCGATGGGAATGAAAAAGATGCCATTGAGCTGTTGTAATAATTGGTACAATCCATCTGGGGCATTGGCTACCATGGGTGCCGCCAATATGGCAAAAACAGCCAAAATGGTTGAGGTCAATTTTCCAATCCCAACCAATTTTTTATCGCTGGCATGTTTACCAAAATGTCTTTTGTACACATCAATACTAAATATGGTCGCCGCACTGTTGAGCACACTGTTAAATGTACTCAATACAGCACCCAGCACGATGGCCGCAAAAATACCGACCAATCCAACGGGCAGAACTTTTTTAATGAGTTCGGGGTAAATCATGTCCTGATTGTCGTATAAAGCATCTCCAAAGTAGTAATACCCTATAACACCCGGAAGAATGATAATAAGCGGAATCAAAATTTTTAAAACGCCTGTAAACAGCAAGCCTTTTTGTGCCTCGACCAAATTTTTTGCCCCCAAGGCCCGTTGGATTATGGTTTGGTTCATACACCAAAAATAAAGCTGATTGATGATCAATCCCGTAAACAGCACTTCAAAAGGCAATACGGAATCCTTGGCTCCAATGACATTAAACTTTTCCGGGTTGTTTTCGTAAACCTTGACCAATCCTTCCAGTGGATTGCCACCTCCAATACTTATGAGCGCCAATAAAGGAATGGCCAAACCTCCAACCAAAAGACCATAACCATTAATGGTATCCGAAATTGCGACGGCTTTTAATCCTCCAAAAATGGCATAAACGGAGCCTAAAACACCTATAAATACCACAGTAATCCATAACCCTTGCTCCTTGGATACGTTCAAGACTTCCGACAGATTAAAAATACTTTCAATATTTATGGCCCCTGTATAAAGGACTATGGGAACCAAGGTTACAATAAAGGAAATCATTAAAAACAGGGCCACCATAGTTCTGGTTGCACTATCGAATCTTTTTTCCAAATATTCGGGGATTGTAGTGAGTCCCATTCTCAAATATTTGGGAACGAAGTAAATGGCCGCCGCCACAAGTGCAATGGCCGACGTGACTTCCCAAGCAATGACGATAAATCCGTTTTTATACGAAGACCCGTTCATCCCAATGAGGTGCTCAGTGGAAATGTTGGTGAGCAGCATGGAACCCGCAATGACAATACCTGTCAAACTTCGTCCTCCAAGAAAATAACCGTCTTGCGAATCCAGTTTATCCTTTCTTAGCTTATACCAAGAATAAAACGCGACAAAAGCTGTGAAAGCAATAAACGATAGAGCGGTGTACATGGTTTATTGGTTGGTTAAATTGAAACCGAGGAATTTTAGAATTTCAATGTATCGGGTAAATATTTGGCAACTAATTCTGTATAATATGGCATTAATGCCTTTACATCTGGTTTAATGGGTGCTTTTGAATAAAGATCGTAGGAATTGAATTTTTTGACCCACCCAAAGAGTTCAACATCTTTATCGTTCATTAAATGGTTGTACGCATTTTCCCTGTGCTGTGCGTAAAACGAATGGTACCGTATCATGTACAATGCGGGTTCCGGTAAGTGGTCTTTCATGATCTGATACAGATATTCATCATGTCCCCAACTCATTTTTACGTTATCAAGCCCACAATGTTCAGTGTAAATACCAAATTTAGTATTGTATTTTTCATTGGTGTAATCTGGGTTTGCCTTAAAAAATTCGGGATAGACTATTTTATCGGAATAGGCACACCCAACGGGAAAGGTATCGCCCACCACGGCCCATTGTGGCTCACCAAACAAACACAACACTTTTCCCAAGTCATGTAAAAAGCCTGTGAGCACAAACCAATCGGGATGGCCATCGGCCCTAATGGCTTCTGAGGTTTGCAATAAATGCTGTGTTTGGTCCAAGTCGATATCGGGGTCACTATCATCAACAAGCGTATTTAAAAATTCCACGGCTTCCCAAACCGACATCTCTTTTTTGTTGAACTGCAGAAACTCGGCTTCTTTTTCACAGACAAAATTATACGTCTGATAGGTATGGTTCAACCTATAAAACGTCTTGACCGTTTCCACGCGTTCTGAATCCACATAATTTCTGAAGTCCTCTTTTTCCTTTTTAAATTCAGTAGGGTCTGGATATCTGGTCAACAAATCCTCTTCCCAGTCATCCACATTCCCCATCGGGTTTTGCTGGTTTTTAGGTGTGGTGCTTTTCATGGTTTACAAGTTTGTGTAATAGTGTTGTTATAATGTTATGGTATAAAGATAGTTAAAAAGGTATATATTTTGACTTGGAGGATTTCAAGGTAGGATTAGAAGCAACAAAATATAGCTGTTCTTGTCCATAGTTTATTTTACAATTCTTTTTAATACAAGTGTTGAATGAGGCCATTCCGAAATGCCAATAACATTTTGAATATAAAATCTCAATCCAAATTCCATATCAGCCCAATGGTAAGAGTAAGGACCATGTTGAATTTCGATAGGAATAGTAGGTAAATTATTAATTTTCGATTTTCGAAATACTTCTATGTTTAATGAGAAAGGAGTTTGTCCATCGTTTAGTTCAAAAATAAAATTATGACCGTCTTTTTTTGATTTGTACTTTTCAAGTTGAGTAATGTTCTTTGGAGCTAGAAGTAAGACTAAATTTGAGTTTTCAATCTCATTAAAGGGAATTCCAGTTACTCCATCTTTATATCTATCGCTATTCTTTTTTGTAGAATGGATATAACCAGACTTGTGGAAAGTGAATTTATGTCTAATAAAATTTGTAGAAACCGGATTTTTAATATCGATTTTCAGTTGGTTATCCTCGGTCATTGATGAATTATAGTAACTAAAAGGTTTATCAGATTCTTCGTAAAGATGAAAATGAAAGGAATTGTCACTAGATGTAAAAATGCTTAAGAATTTATAAAGTTCATTTCTATATTTGAAAACAAATCGGATTTGTTGTCTTTTCAATTGGTTCAAAAATTAGGTACAACTCGTTACATAACCACTAATATACTCATTATCCCTTCTGTTTGAGGCTAAAATGAAGTATAATCTTTTCTGAATTCAATTTATTGAATCCGATAAACCGGATATTGCAAATGCGCTTTTTCGTAATAATCACTCTGTTTGTGTATCCAATCCAATTGTTCATACCAATTATTGGCAAATGCCGTATCGGTTGCTTTTTTGGTTTCAAATGTAGCTTTTAATTGTTCATCATTCATTAATAATTCTTTTGCCATATCTTCCCATACATAAGGTGAAAAGCCTTCCTTTTGCTGTAAAATCGTGTCGAAAAAATTCCAGTTGAAAAAGGAATCCGGTGCTTGGGGCTCCAAGGTTTCCAATAAATAGCGCAATCCGTTTTGTTTGACAAATACCAAATAATCCCCTTTTGAAAACTTAATGTCCTTGGTTTGGGAAGTTACCTCGGTATTGTAATGTTGGTAATGTCCTTCGTAAGGTTGTTTTCGGGTGTCATAATGTTGAATTTTATAGGACTGAACGGTGATGATGGAATCGTTTTCCAACGGTAGCATATCAATGTTATTAAGTTTCAGCAAATCAATGACGTTCCACCAACCTTGAGGAATGACATAAGCTGTTGGGATTTCCACTTCAATTCTGGGTTTAAAATAATCCTGATATTTTACCGCTTTGGTAAAAGGTTTGGTACGGTCATATTTTAAACGCTCTGCTCCAGTAATCTCACTTGGAATCATTCTGCCTTCAAATCCTTTAAATTGAAGTATTGAACTTTTTGTGGTATCCACTTCCCAATCCAGTGGATAAGTTGTTGCGTTAGAAAATGCTTTGAATTCTTGGTCTCGAAGGGATTTGATGTTTTCAGAATTAGTTTCAACAATGTCAATCATACTTTTCATGAGCTCGTAAGTGCCTTCAACACGTTGTTTATAAGGCTTCAGCATGTGGGTTTCCACCATCATTCCCAAGGTATTCCAAAGCGTTGTATAGCCGGTAGAGTAGCGTGGATAATCCATAAATTGGCTAAATCCCGTTTCGGGAACGCGGTTGAAGACATTTACATAGGGAGTGATGTCCCATTGCTCGGCAGCCAGTTTTTCTTCCAGATCGGGCATCATTGTGTTGTGAATATAATCACCTAACGAGCCACCAAGTTTATCGTGCTGTGTAAACAAATGGGTAAGGGTATATTGATAATCGGCACCATTGCTTACGTGATTATCGATAAACACATCGGGCTGTACCAAATGAAAAA
>DASWKU010000154.1:0-4590 GCA_036396455.1 Flavobacteriaceae bacterium | reverse complement strand
TGTTCAAAGCAATGGGTTTTACGGCAGGGCCACAATAGCCGCCATTGGTCCCTTTGCCATCTACCATGGGATACGGAGCATAGGTATCCAAATCGATCCCAACAATACTTTTTATGGTGTTGATGAGTGAAATGGCATCGGTTCCTCCTTCTACTGCAGCCAAACCTGGATACACAATTTCTGAAATATTTGGCGTTAATTTTGTAATAACTGGAATTTTGGATGCTTCAGAAACCCAACCCACAATGGTTTTTAGAACCTCGGGTTCCTGTCCAACAGCCGAACCCATTCCGCGTTCACACATGCCATGAGGGCAGCCAAAATTGAGTTCAATGCCATCGGCACCGGCATTTTCAACATCTTTAATAATCTGCTCCCATTCTGCCCTACTTTCAACCATCAAAGAAGCTATGACGGCATGATTTGGAAAG
Source organism: Flavobacteriaceae bacterium (assembly GCA_036396455.1). GTDB lineage: Bacteria > Bacteroidota > Bacteroidia > Flavobacteriales > Flavobacteriaceae > Geojedonia. Next base: position 4,159 of record DASWKU010000154.1, on the reverse strand, counting down.
TATTTTTTTACTTCTCCAATTTCTCGAAGATTGTCTGCCAAAGGTCTATCGGTAATCAATTCAATATTGTTGAAACCCATCATTTTGGTGTTTCTGTAATTAACCGAACCGTAACGACTCGACACATTGACCACCGGAACGCCAAGTGTTTTCCAAACAGCACCTCCCCAGCCCGCTTCAAAAGCTTTCATAATTTGATAGCCTGAATTTGTTGGTGGTGCTGAGGCCAACCAAAATGGGTTTGGGGATTTGATTCCTGCGAAATTTATTGATAGATCGATCATTTTTTTGATTTTATATTTTATGGAACGCTGACCTGCCTGCCGACAGGCAGGTGACGCTGATTTTTTTATGGTGCTTTATGATTTGACTGAATTATAAATAAAATCTGTGTTGATCATAGTCATCTGCGTTATCCGTGTTCTATTTTCCATTTATATAATCATGCATTCCATGAGCTGCCATTTTTCCATCATAAGCCGCATGGACCACTTCTGCCCCACCATTAATGGCGTCTCCACCTGCAAAATATTTTGGATTCGAGGTTTGAAACGTTTCATTATTCACTTTGATTACTGTTTTTCCATCAATTTCAAAATTATCGATAAGTTCATATAAATGCCCTTGTTTTGCTTGCCCGGTGGCCTTTATGACCATATCGCATCTCACAATAAAAACATTGTTCATATTGGTTTGAAGCGTACCATCTATAAATTCAGTTTTAGCAAATTTTACGCCTTCAACCTTTCCATTTCCAACGATTTCAATGGGAGTCACATGAAACAAACTGTCCACCCCTGAGCTTATGGCCAATTCATATTCAAAACCATAGGCTCCCATATCATCTTTTCCCCTTCGATACGCCAAAACCACTTTTCTCGCTCCCATTCTTGCAGACTCCGAAGCGGCATCCATAGCCGTATTTCCACCACCTAGAACCACAACTTTGTCAGGCACTTTTATTTGATGCTGTTTCAAACGTAATTCTTCAATAAACTCGACTGCTCCAATAACTCCTTTTTTGTCCTCCCCTTCCAATTTTATTATAGCTGTACTTCCTAAGCCAACCCCAATAAAGATGGCATCATAATCATTCTCCAGACTTTTTAATTGGGCTTTTGACTTAATCTCTGAATTAAATATGATTTTAAATCCCAAATGCTTTTGTAAATAATTGATTTCCAGTAATACCTCTTCATTGGTGATTTTATAGGGCGCCACACCGTGAATAGTCAAACCTGAAGGTTGTGTTTTGGTCTCGTAAATATCAACATCATAGCCTAATGTCCTGGCCTCGCAAGCACAAGCTATTCCCGCAGGTCCCGCTCCAATCACAGCAATTTTTTTACCATTGGATTCACCTGCTTTAAAAATAGCCTTACCAGCTTTTATGGTTTTGTTGGTCGCATAATTTTGAAGCCTTCCTATTTGAATGGGTGCAACTTCTTGATGATTATAAACACACGCACCTTCGCACAGCACACCAGTTGGACACACCACACCACACGCATTTCCCAACCAATTGGAATCAAAAATAGTTTTTGAAGCTCCAGTTACGTTATTGGTATGTATTTGCTTGATAAACAAAGGAATATCGATATGTGTTGGACAAGCCTGTACACAAGGCGCATCATAACAAAACAAACATCTTGAAGATTCATAATACGCTTCGGTATCATTCATCAAAGGTTTTTTCTGTTTGAAATTCTTTTTGAATTCAGCTTCGGAAATTGGTCTTTTATATTCGGCCATTGTTCAAGTTATAAGTTGATGGAACGCTGATGACGCTGATTTTTATGATTAAATATGATTTTAATTGCAAGCAAAAACAAATCGGCAAAAATCAGCGTCACCTAAGTCCTATTTTTCAAAGTTCAGTTAGTTTACCATAAGTTTCCGGGCGTCTGTCCCTAAAAAACTGCCAAGTGGAACGGACCTCATCGATCAAATCCAAATCAAATTCGGCAACCAATAATTCGTCATTATCTCTTGAGGCTTGCGCAAAAATTTGTCCGCGTGGGTCCACAAAATACGATTGTCCATAAAACTTGCCCAAATTCCAAGGTCTTTCTTCCCCAACTCTATTGATACAACCCATAAAATAACCATTCGCCGCGGCGTGGGCCGGTTGTTCCAACTTCCATAAATACTCGCTTAAACCCGCAACTGTTGCCGATGGATTGTAAACAATCTCAGCGCCGTTCAAGCCTAAAACCCGTGCGCCATCAGGGAAATGCCGATCATAACAAATATAAACCCCTACTTTGGCATATTTGGTCTGGAAAACGGGATATCCCAAATTGCCCGGTTTGAAAAAGAATTTTTCCCAAAACCCCGTGGTATGTGGAATATGATTTTTTCTATATTTCCCCAAATAAGTTCCGTCAGCATCAATCACGGCAGCGGTGTTGTATAAAACGCCCGGTTGTTCTTTTTCATAGATTGGCACTATAATGACCATATTATATTTTTTGGCCAAGACCTGCATTTTTTCGGTAGTTGGTCCTGGGACCGATTCTGCTGAAGCATACCATTTACTGTCCTGTCCTGGACAAAAGTATGGTGTGTTGAAAATCTCCTGCAAACACAAAATCTGCACGCCCTGTTTTCCCGCTTCTTCGATAAATGGAATGTGTTTGTTGTACATGGCATCCTTGATTTCCTGAATGCTTCCCTCGCCTTCAGTCATTGGAAGGCTCATTTGTATCAATCCTGATTTTATTATTCTACTCATGCTTTTTCATTTTTATAGAACGCCGATGACGCTGATTATTATGATTTTAAATGATTTATTTTGTTCCTCATTCTTTATTATCCGTTTATAATCAATCTCGCAAAGACGCAGAGGTGCAAAGTTTATGAACCCTTTGGATTCTTGGTCTCATCCAAAGGTATGATGGCTCTTTTGTCTATGTTCTTTGTTCTATTTTCTATAATCTATTTTCTAAATTACAGTTTTTGATGTTTTGCTTCTTCGGATAAACTCTCCATAACCGGCTTTTAATTTGCACGCTTCTTTTTCAACGGCGATTTGTCCTCTCAAAATTACGGTTTCAGTTTTTCCTTTTACTTTTTTACCCTCATAAGCCGAATAATCACAGTTCATGTGATGCGTTTTTACTGAAATCGTGTGTTCCTTATTAGGGTCGAAAACTATCAAATCGGCATCACTTCCAATGGCAATCGTTCCTTTTCTCGGATACATTCCAAAGATTTTAGCGGCATTGGTTGAAGTGACTTCAACATATTTTGTCAATGAAATTTTGCCTTTATGGACACCTTCCGAAAACAACAGTTCCATACGATGTTCTATTCCGGGATGGCCGTTTGGGATTTTGGAAAAGTCGTGTTTCCCCATTTGCTTTTGTTCCCACATAAACGGACAATGGTCGGTTCCAACCACCTGCACCATCCCTTGATTGATACCAGACCACAAAGCCTCTTGGTCTTTTTTCTCCCGTAGTGGCGGACTCATCACCCATTTGGCACCTTCAAAATCCTTTTCATATAAAGAGGCGTCCAACATTAAATATTGGGTGCAGGTTTCCACAAATACTTTTTGATTGCGTTGCGTAGCTCTTCTTACAGCATTTAAAGCACCTTCACAGGTCATGTGGACAATGTATCCCGGACAACCCGTGTAATATAACATATCGGTGAACCTGCCAGAAGCTTCAGCCTCGGTCACTTCGGGTTGCGACAAATAATGATATAAGGGCGAAAGGTTTCCTTCTGCCCTATTTTTTGAAATCAACGAATCGATCATATCCCCATTGGTGGCATGAACGGTAACCAATCCTCCATAATCTTTAACTACTTTCATCAATTGCACCATTTGTCCGTCATCAATCATCAATGCCCCTTTGTAGGCCATAAAGGTCTTAAATGAAGAAATGCCTTCCTCTTCAATCATTTGAACGACTTCTTTGGCAACCTCATCATTGAAATCGGTTACGGCCATGTGATAGGAATAATCTCCTATGGCTTTCCCCTCCGATTTTTTTTGCCAAGTTTTTAAGGCATTGTGCAGGGTGTCACCTTGCGTTTGCAGAATGAAATCGATGACCATGGTGGTCCCGCCATGTAAAGCGGCCCGTGTTCCCGTTTCGTAATCGTCGCTCGAATAGGTGCCCATAAACGGCATATCCAAATGCACATG
>DASWKU010000153.1:0-7793 GCA_036396455.1 Flavobacteriaceae bacterium | reverse complement strand
ACGTGTAGAGTCTTGTTTTTTAAGTTCCAAATAGCCTTCCAATGCTTTGTCATACGCTTTAGCTTTCAAATACATATAAGGTGTTTTAAAAGTGTCTGCAACTTTTAAATAATCGTAGGTAACTTTAGTATCGTCATCTTTGGACACCACTCCCAAATACCATTTTTTTGTTTCGGGATGCTGAACAAACCGTAATTTCTTATACATATCTGCAACAAAAAAAGTGTGCGCATCCAAAGCTACAGGCTCAATTTTTTCTGCGCCTTTCCATTTTAAGAATAAGGTGTTATGATCATAGTACACATCAATAACCTCATCTTGGCTATATAAATAGCGACCGGAGGTTTGTGCGATGTGCTCGGGGGTAAAGGCCACATTCTTGGAGCACCCTATCATCATGGTGATAAGGCAAAATAATCCCAGAATGACTTTGGGTTTAACTGTTCCACTTCGGTTGCCATTACAGATTTTGAACTGTTTTTTTATGGAATTCATTGGTGATTTGATGATTGGTCATAAAATTAATCAAAAAAAATGTCCCATTATAAATGAGACCTATTTTAAAATTTATTTGTTACTGATTATGGTCTAAAAGGTTTCCAAGCTAGTGCTCGCCCGTTACGAGTGGACCTTAATAATGTGTCTTGTGTCTTGTTTCCTTTTACCTAATTTTCTTTAGTACACGACAAAAATTATAGTCAAAATTAATTTCGTCACTAAGTCAACCCTTTCAGAGTTTAAAACTCTGAAAGGGTTATTAAAAAGGTTTCCAAGCTAGTGATCGTCCGTTACGAGTGGACCTTAATGTGTCTTGCATCTTGTGTCTTGTGTCCTGACTCTTTTTTCTTTTTACCTAATTCTCATTTCACGTCCATCAACTCGACATCAAAAACCAAAGTGGCATGTGGAGGTATCACGCCTCCTGCGCCTTGGCTGCCGTATCCCAAATCACTTGGAATGACCAATCGCGCCTTGTCACCTACATGAAGCAAACAAATCCCTTCGTCCCATCCTGAAATCACCTGACCAACACCCACTTGAAAATCCAAGGGTTGGTTGCGTTTGTAGGAGGAGTCAAAGATGGTGCCATCGACCAATTGGCCTTTATAATGTACCGAGACCATCTGGCCAGCTTTGGCTTTTTTACCGTTTCCTTTTTGAATGATTTGGTATCGCAAACCACTTTTGGTTTCTTCAAAACCTGCTGATAAAGTATCCAATTCAGCTTTTTTGGCCTCACGTTCGGCAGCGATGCGCTTTTCTCTGGCACCCTCAAACGTTCTAAAGGCTTCAATGGCATCAAAGTTTTCAGCCTCTGCCCCTACTCTAATGATTTCAAGGGTATTGATTTTGTCGCCCTGCGCAATGGCATCCACAACATCCTGGCCTTCTTCCACCTTTCCAAAAACGGTATGCTTATTATCCAGCCAAGGTGTTTCAATATGGGTGATAAAAAACTGGCTGCCATTGGTTCCCGGACCGGCATTGGCCATCGACAGGACACCTGGACCATCGTGTTTTAAATCGGGATGAAACTCATCATCAAACTTATAGCCTGGATTTCCGGTACCAGTCCCTTGAGGGCACCCACCTTGTACCATAAAATCGGGAATCACCCTGTGGAACTTTAAACCATCATAGTATGGTGTACCTTGAGGCTTGACCGAATTTTCCAAATTCCCTTCTGCCAAAGCCACAAAATTACCGACCGTACCAGGGGTTTTTTGGTATTCCAAGGCCACTAAAATAGCTCCTTTTGTAGTGTTGAATTTTGCGTATAAACCGTCTTGCATTGTTTGTGTTTTTTATTTGAAGGTGCAAAGATACGAATTGAATTAAGAATTAAGAATTAAGAATTAAGAATTAGGTATTAGGAATTAGGTATTAGTATTTGGAATTTGTTATTTGGAATTTGTTATTTGTTATTTGTTATTTGGAATTTGTTATTTGGAATTTGTTATTTGGAATTTGGTCCTTAGTCCTTGATCCTTGGAATTTAATTCTTTCAACTGAAGACTGAGACTGCTAACTAATTCGCCACTTCGCTTATAAATTTGATGCGGTACAACCGCAGTTCCTCATCGTCATAATCACCATCAAACTCTTTTATGGCATCATCAATTTTATCGGAATGTGAATCCATAAAATAGTCATGGATTTCTTCTTGCTGGTCTTCGTCCAAAATATCATTGATCCAATAATTGATATTCAATTTGGTGCCCGAATAGACAATGGCCTCCATCTCTTTAATAAATTCTGTCATACTCATCCCTTTTGATGAGGCTATATCATCCAATGGCAATTTACGGTCAATATTTTGTATGATATACAGTTTTAAAGAGGAGTTTAGCCCTGTACTTTTAACTACCATGTCATCAGGTCTAATGATGTCGTTCTCCTCTACATATCTGGAAATAAGTTCAACAAAATCCTTTCCATATTTTTTCGCTTTGCCTTCACCAACGCCATGGACATTGCTCAGTTCGTCAATGGTAATGGGATATTTTAGGGCCATATCCTCCAATGATGGATCTTGGAAAATAACAAAGGGAGGCACGCCCAATTTTTTGGCATTTCGTTTCCGTAAATCCTTCAGCATCCCCATCAACTGCTCATCTGCCACGGCACCTTCACCTTTACTTGCGGTAATAATACCTTCATCATCTCCTTCATCAAATACATGGTCTTCGGTCATCATAAAGGACTGTGGGGATTTTTTAAACGCTTGTCCTGCTTCCGATAATCGTAAAACACCGTAGGTTTCAATATCCTTTTTTAGTAAACCCGCAACCAAGACTTGACGGATCAAGGCCATCCAGTAGCGTTTGTCTTTCTCGCTTCCAATACCAAAAAAGTTCTGGGTATCGGTTTTATGGGAAGATATCAGGGCATTCGATTTACCGGTGAGCACATGCACCAAATCCTTGGATTTGTATTTTTCATTGGTTTTCTTGACCATTTCCAGTAGGGTCACAACATCGTCTTGGGCTTCATGCCGCTTTTTGGGATGGCGTACATTATCATCCATATCGCCACCTTCACCGGTTTCATTGTCAAACTCTTCACCAAAATAATGCAAAATAAATTTTCGCCTTGAAATGGAACTTTCAGCAAATGCGACCACCTCCTGTAATAAAGCTTGGCCAATTTCCTGCTCTGCAACAGGTTTGCCCGACATGAATTTTTCAAGTTTTTCAATATCCTTATACGCATAGAAAGCCAAACAATGCCCTTCGCCACCATCCCGACCGGCGCGCCCGGTTTCCTGATAGTAACTTTCAATGCTTTTTGGCATGTCATGGTGGATCACAAAACGCACATCGGGTTTGTCAATGCCCATTCCAAAGGCAATGGTGGCAACCACCACATCGGCATCTTCCATTAAAAACATATCCTGATGCTTGATCCGGGTTTTAGGGTCCAGACCTGCATGGTAAGGCACCGCATTAATGCCATTGACCTGAAGCACCTGTGCCAATTCTTCAACACGTTTGCGGCTTAAACAATAAATAATCCCGGATTTGTGAGGATGCAGTTTCACAAAACGGATGATATCGGCATCCACATTTTTGGTTTTAGGTCGGATCTCATAATACAGATTTGGTCGGTTAAACGATGCTTTAAACGTCTTGGCATCGGTGATGTCCAAGCTTTTTAAAATATCCTCCTGTACTTTTGGGGTCGCCGTGGCCGTAAGCCCTATAATCGGAATATTATCGCCGATACGCTTGATGATTTGCCTTAGATTTCGGTATTCAGGTCTAAAATCATGTCCCCATTCACTGATGCAGTGCGCCTCATCAACGGCCATAAACGATACGGGCACCGATCTTAAAAAATCAACATACTCTTCCTTGGTCAACGATTCTGGAGCTACATAAAGCAGTTTGGTAATCCCGTTGACAATGTCGTGTTTTACCCGTTTGACTTCCGTTTTGTTCAACGAGGAATTTAAAACATGGGCAATCCCTTCGTTATTGGAAACGCCTCTTATGGCATCCACCTGGTTTTTCATTAAAGCAATCAACGGAGAAACAATAATGGCTGTGCCTTCTTTTATCAGTGCTGGCAATTGGTAGCACATCGACTTTCCGCCACCAGTAGGCATGATAACAAAGGTATTGTTGCCTGCTGCAATACTTTTAATGACCCCTTCCTGAAGTCCTTTAAAAGTCGAAAAACCAAAATATTGTTTTAATGCTGAATGTAAGTCAATTTCTTTTATGCTCATTAATCCCTATTAGTATTTTATATACATTTGCATAAGACTAAAGATAACAATTTCTTTAGCTTCATCAAACCCAAAAATTAATAAATTTTGAATAATAATAATTCAATCCTTAATACTGCCAAAAAAACCATTGATTTACAACGAGATGCCATAGCAAATTTGAGCAATTTGCTCAATGAAGACTTTGCCAAAGCCGTACAATTGATCTATAAATCCAAAGGACGGGTCATTATTACGGGCATAGGGAAGAGCGCCATTATCGCCAATAAAGTTGTGGCAACCCTTAATTCAACAGGAACACCTTCCATATTTATGCACGCCGCCGATGCTATTCATGGCGATCTAGGCCTCATCTTAAAAGATGACATTGTGATATGCATTTCCAAAAGTGGTAATACCCCCGAAATAAAAGTCTTGGTACCGCTCATTAAAAGTGGCAAGAACAAAATGATTGCCATTACCGGGAATGAAAATTCCTATTTGGGGCAACAGGCAGATTATATTTTAAATGCCTATGTTGAACAAGAGGCCTGCCCAAATAATCTGGCACCTACCACGAGCACAACGGCACAATTGGTCATGGGAGACGCACTTGCAGTATGCTTGTTGGAACTAAGGGGATTTTCAAGCAAGGATTTTGCAAAATACCACCCCGGTGGTGCGTTGGGAAAACGTCTGTATTTAAGGGTAAGCGATCTGTCATCGGTAAACCAAAAACCCCAAGTTGGAACAAACACCAATATTAAAGAGATTATTGTTGAGATCACCGAAAAAATGCTGGGTGTGGCGGCTGTTGTGGAAGATAAAAAAATTGTGGGTATCATAACCGATGGTGATTTAAGGAGGATGCTCACCAAAAGTGACTCCTTTTTAAACTTTACCGCAAAAGACATTATGAGCACCAATCCAAAACGTATAGACGAAAACGCCATGGCCATTGATGCCATGGAACTTATGGAAGCCCATGGTATTTCGCAGCTATTGGTCGAAAACAATGGAGAATATGCAGGCGTGGTTCATTTACATGACTTAATAAAGGAAGGCATCATCTAATGGCAAAAAAGAATATTAATGAGATGTCATTTCTGGATCATCTCGAAGATTTAAGGTGGCATTTAATTAGGGCAACTTCGGCAATAATGCTTGTAGCCACCGTAGCATTTATTTTTAGTAGGACCATTTTTAGGGACATTATTTTTGCCCCGATTGAAATGAGCTTTCCTACCTATAAACTGTTGTGCAAGTCGGCCACTTTCATTAATGTTGAAACCACGTTTTGTGGGGAAGAATTACCAATGATGATTCAAAACCGAACGATGGCAGGACAATTTTCGGCGGATATTTGGACCTCCATTTTTGCGGGTTTTGTGATTGCATTTCCGTATGTGATCTATCAATTCTGGAAATTCATCAGCCCGGGCTTGCACGAAAACGAGCGCAAACATTCTAGAGGGTTTATCATTGTCTCTTCGTTATTGTTTCTGTTGGGTGTCCTGTTTGGGTATTATATCGTTACCCCCTTGTCCATAAATTTCTTGGCAAATTATACCATTTCAGACTTGGTGGAAAATCAGATTGATATCAGCTCCTACATCAGTTTGGTGAGGTCGTCATCCTTGGCATCTGGGTTGGTGTTCGAACTGCCCATCATCATCTATTTCTTGACCAAAGTAGGATTGGTAACGCCACAGTTTTTAAGAAAATATCGAAAATATGCCCTGGTCATTGTATTGATCATTTCTGCTGTCATCACGCCTCCTGACATTGCCAGTCAAGTGATCGTGGCCATTCCTATTTTAATTTTATATCAAGTAAGCATTTATATTTCTGCAGTGGTGGTCAGAAACCAATCCCGAAAAGTCGGGAGAAAAGAAAAAACAAAACAACATGTCTGATATCGTAAACGAATTCAATGCCTATCGTACCAAAATGAACGACAGGATTTTGGCCGATGACAATAAAATCATCAAACGGATTTTCAATCTCGATACCAATGCCTATACCGAAGGAGCTTTGGATGTCAAAACCAAGGAGCTTTTGGGTTTGGTGGCCTCAACCGTTTTGCGTTGTGACGATTGTATCAAATACCATCTGGAAACCTGCCATAGAGAAGGCCTTAAAAAAGAAGAGGTAAGCGAAGCCTTAGGTATTGCGACTTTGGTTGGCGGCACCATTGTGATTCCCCATTTACGTCGGGCCTACGAGTTTTGGGAAGCTTTGGAACAACAGCGTTAAACTTTTAATAAATGGGCTGGACAAACGATGCATTGCACATGATTTTACTATTTTTAGCGTTTAGAATTCAATTATGCAGTTAAGAGCCGAAAATTTAATGAAGTCCTACAGTGGGCGAAAAGTAGTGAAAAATGTGTCCCTTATGGTCAACCAAGGAGAGATTGTAGGGTTGTTGGGACCTAATGGTGCAGGGAAAACCACCTCATTTTATATGATTGTGGGATTGATCAAACCCAATAGTGGCACTATTTATTTGGATAAGACCAATATCACCAAATACCCCATGTACAAACGGGCCCAAAACGGTATTGGATATCTCGCACAGGAAGCTTCGGTCTTTAGAAAGTTGAGTGTGGAGGACAATATTTTAAGCGTCTTGCAGCTCACCAAATTGGGCAAAAAAGAACAGATTGCCAAAATGGAATCCTTGATTGAAGAGTTTGGTCTGGCCCACGTGCGCAAAAACAGGGGGGATTTATTGTCGGGTGGTGAACGCCGTCGTACCGAAATTGCACGGGCCTTGGCCACCGACCCCGATTTCATTTTATTGGATGAACCCTTTGCAGGGGTGGACCCTGTGGCGGTGGAGGATATTCAGCGTATTGTGGCACAACTCACCAAAAAGAACATTGGCATTTTAATCACCGACCACAACGTACAGGAAACTTTGGCAATTACCGACAGGACCTATTTAATGTTCGAGGGCAGCATCCTAAAGTCAGGAGTCCCGGAAGAACTGGCCGCCGACGACATGGTACGTAAGGTCTATTTGGGCCAAAACTTTGAACTGCGCAAAAAGAAATTGGAGTTTTAATTATCAGTATTCAGTTTTCAGTCTTGGTTTGCGGTTACCCACCCTTTCATCCTAGCACCACCTCGCTCCATCGCTAAAATTGTCCACTGGACAATTTTTTACGCTCGGACGCCCTCCAGGGAGGGGAGTTGTTTCGTTAACGTTCAGAAAGTTTCAGAGCTTTGGTTCAAAGTATGATAGTAGTTCTAATTGGCTCCTCCCTTCAGACGAAGGGAGGTGTCCAGACCGTAAGCGTCTGGACGGAGGGTTTGAAAAATCATAAATCACTCATCAACGACATCCCAATATAAAGCAACAATATCATGGGTATGGCCACAAAATGAAAAACTAAAAGCAAAACTACGCTCAACAGCAAAAAGCTATACCGAATCACATTGGATTTAACGCTCCAATCCTTAAACTTCAAGGCGAATAATGTGATCCTCGAGTTCAATAAATAACAGCTCAATACCGTCAATCCAATCAAAAACCAGGGATTAAGAATGAGTGTCGTGGCCATGGCACTGTTCTGGA
>DASWKU010000152.1:0-3473 GCA_036396455.1 Flavobacteriaceae bacterium | reverse complement strand
CTTTTGATAACGGTTTGACCGAGCATGAATATGACCATGTCATGGTTGGCTATTATAATGAGGTTCCAAATATCAATAAAGATGAAGTGGCCGATTGGAAATGGATGTCCCTGGATGAGGTCAAAAAAGATCTGGTGATGCATCCAGAGTACTATACGGTTTGGTTTAAAATTATTTTTGATAAATTCCATCAACACATAAACATTGTAAAATGATTGTTACCGTAAGCAGAAAAGCACATTTTAATGCTGCACATCGTCTATATAGAAAGGATTGGAGCGATGAAAAAAACGCCCAGGTTTTTGGTAAGTGCAGCAACCCTAACTTTCATGGACATAATTATGAATTGATCGTAAGTGTGACAGGTAAAATAAACAAACAGACAGGTTTTGTGATTGATATGAAGATTTTAAAGGACATTATCAAAGACGAAGTTGAAGATGCCTTTGACCATAAAAATTTGAATATTGAGGTTGAGGAATTTAAAAACTTGAACCCAACCGCCGAAAATATAGTCATCATCATTTATAATAAAATTAGGGCAAGATTGGATTCACTTTTAGATTTGGAGGTGGTGCTTTATGAGACCCCACGAAATTTTGTAACCTATTCCGGCGTATAATGAATAATCCTTTATATCCATTAAAGTTTCAACCTATTTTAAAGGAAAAAATCTGGGGAGGACAAAAATTAAAAACACTTTTAAATAAAAACAGCGCACTTCCAAATATTGGAGAAAGTTGGGAATTAAGTGATGTAGAAGGTGATACATCCATTGTTTCGAATGGAAGCCTTAAAGGAAAATCCTTAAAGGCACTAATTGAAACTTATAAGCATGATTTGGTAGGGCTTCATAACTATAAGATATTTCATAATAAATTTCCTTTGCTAATTAAGTTTATTGATGCCAAAGACGATCTATCCATCCAATTGCATCCTAATGATGAACTAGCAGCTAAACGTCATAATTCTTTTGGAAAAACAGAAATGTGGTATGTCATGCAAGCCGACAAGAATTCCAATTTGATTGTTGGGTTTAATCAAAAAATAACACCTGAACTTTATTTAAAACACCTTGAAAACAAGACATTGCCCAAAATTTTGAATTTTGATAAAGTGACTGTTGGCGATACTTACTTTATTGAAGTGGGTAGGGTACATGCCATTGGTGCCGGTGTGATGCTGGCCGAGATTCAACAAACCAGTGATATAACCTATAGAGTCTATGACTGGGATAGAAAAGATGACCAGGGTAACGAACGAGAATTGCATAACGATTTGGCTCTTGATGCCATTGATTTTGATATGGAAGATGACTTTAGGGTTCAATATTCCAAAACCAAAAACACATCTAATGAAATGGTCAATTGCCCTTACTTTACAACCAATTATTTGTGTTTAGACAAGACATTGAAAAAAGAGAATTATCATGATTCCTTTATGATTTATATATGTGTAGAAGGCAGTGCAAGAATTGTGACCGAAAATCATTCAGAAATCATTAATAAAGGAGAAACTGTGCTTCTCCCTGCAGCTTTGACCTCATTTGAAATTAGTGCCGATAATGCCAAACTATTGGAAGTTTATGTTTAATTTTGTAAAAATATTTAAATAGAAATTATGGCAAACGTTAGGGATCTAAAAAAGGATATTAATTTTGTTTTAGGTGATATTATTGAAGCGGTTTATGTTTGGGAATACACAAACACTGATAAGGACTCCAAGAAAGGTGAAGCAATTATTGACGAAGCCATTGAAATTTTTGATGATTTGATAGCTAAGGTCAACGATAAAAGTGTTGAAAACAAAAAGGCCCACTTTAAAGCTATCAAAAACGAACTTGAAGCAAAAGGAAGGGCTTTGATTGAAAAAGTAAACAAATTGGGTTAAAAAACTTAAAAGATTAATTGCGGATATTTTTTACGAGATTATATTTGTACTTAATTGCCGATGTAGCTCAGTTGGTCAGAGCACGTGATTTGTAATCTCGGGGTCGTGGGTTCGACTCCCTCCATCGGCTCAAAAAAGCTTCTCAATTGAGAGGCTTTTATTGTTTTTGATTATCTATAAATGCCTTTAGTTGTTTTCCGTAGCGTGAGGTTTTTAAATTTGCTTCAAGAGAATTGTAAATAGTGTCTAAAAACTTTGGATTGGCATTTGCTATTTGGGTAATGGCCAAATAGGGGGCAACTTCACTTTCGTTATGTGTTACTGCAAAGTTTATGGTATAAAGATATTTTCTCCTTAACAGGCTATTGTATTTGCTTTCAAAATCAAGGCCCGATGTCGTGTCATTTTCTTTTTTTGGTTCAAAATGCGCTTTGATCAAATCTAAATTTTTATCATTAAATTTTGATATCATGGTTAGATACTCCTCCAAAAGTTCTTGCTGTTTGGAACCTTTGATTTTAGCATCAAAATTAAAATTCTTTAATGTTGAGTTTATTTCTGTAATACCTTTATCAGCAAAAAAAGTAATAATGCCTTCATTATTATCATTTTTATTCAGTCTTAAAAATAACACTTCAGGTTCTTCCAAATTACAATGCAATTCAAATTGTGGATTTCCATTGATCACAATTGAATCTATGATTTTATAGGTGGAATCCTGCTCTCTTTCAAGATATACTGTTCCTTTTTTTAGGCCCTTTACATGCCCTTTTAAGGTAAAATTGGACGTTTCTTTTGAACAGGACATGATTAAAAGAACGATGACAATTGAAAGGATTTTTCTCATTTTAATTTTCGGATTTGAGCGCAAATATCCTATAATTATTCCAAATAAAAAAGCGACTGTTAGGAGCCGCTTTCAGTATTGGTATTGCTTTTGGTCTTAGGTGTCCTGTTGTTATCTTTAAGAAATTGCATTAACATCCACTCCATTTGCCCATTGGTACTTCTAAACTCATCGGCAGCCCATTTTTCAATGGCCTTGAGCATATCTTCATTGATCCGTAATGCAAATGCTTTTTTCTTCGACATTGGTTATCTATTTTTTTCACGTTCGAAGACGACAAATCCTATACCGCTATGTCTATTATTGGTAATGGTGTTAACCGACCAACCTTCTTTGGCGAATCTATTTATGATTTCTTCAAGTTTTTCGGATATCTTTCTAAAGCCTAAACTAGGATTGATGACTTTATATTCTTTCATTATCAAGTGTTTAAAGTTCCGGTATTTAAAACAGGACTTGCATCTTTGTCACCACAAAGGATGACCATTAAATTGCTTACCATGGCCGCTTTGCGTTCTTCATCCAAATCTACAATTTGTTTTTTACCCAATTCTGCCAGTGCCATTTCCACCATACTTACCGCACCTTCCACAATTTTATGTCTTGCTGCCACAATGGCTGTTGCCTGTTGCCGTTTCAACATGGCATTGGCGATTTCCTGTGCATAGGCCAAGTAACCAATTCGTGCTTCCAAGACTTCAATTCCTGCTATGGATAATCGCTCGTCTATTTCTTT
>DASWKU010000151.1:0-19430 GCA_036396455.1 Flavobacteriaceae bacterium | reverse complement strand
GAGCTTTGCAAAGTTCTACTACGGTTTGTGCAAGGGGAATTTTTGGGTATTTCATGTACGATATCAATCTGGGTGTAAAATTAAGTAATCACAAACTAAAAGCAAGTGTCATAATACACTTTTAATGGTTTGGGATTTATTGACCGTTTCTTCCCATTCTGCTTCGGGATCGGAGTCTATGGTGATTCCGCCACCAACATAAAGTATGGCCTCATCAAATTTTAATTGCATGCACCTTAAATTGACAAACAAATTTGAAACGGTTGAAATGGTAGCGAAGGCATCATTTTCAGCATTATGTCGGTTGGAATTTCTATGCCTTTTTTCCTTAAAATTAAGTTCTCCCAAGAAGCCCGTATAAAACTCGCGATGATAATGTTCATGTTCAAGGATAAATCGTTTGGCCTCTTCTTTTGGCAAACCACAAACTGCAGGTGTAGGATGTAAGCTGCGTATTATTTGTTTTAAACTTAATCGGTTAAAGTCCAAAGTTCCCGAAATGTTGGTTTTGAGATGCAGCACACTTCCTGCTTTTATGGTCTCAACGGTTTCAACCTTTAGTTTTTGTACCAATGGTTGAAGGTTATCCACTATAAAATTGGTGACCATGCTTTGTTCCTCTTTTTCTTTGGGCTGCCATTCCACATCCAATATCCCCTTATATGGTTGCGTTCCAGCCAATGCCGCAGTGAAAAATCGATGTCCATCTATTTTTAATAGTGTTTCGGGAGTTGCTCCCAACCAAGTTCCTACTTTAGGATGATAAAAACAATATACAAAAGCGGTTGGATACTTGGATAGCAATCCTTTAAAAATATGTAAAGGATTGGAGTCTGAAAGCATTACAGTCTCTCTTCGCGATAGCACCACTTTTTTTAAATTCCCGCTTTTAATGGCATCAATTCCTTGTTGGACCAAATTGATGTGAAATGCTTTTGTGGTATGCTGTCCATCAAATGATAATTCTTCTTTCTTTAACTCGGTTCCTGCCCGGTCGGTGGGCGTAGTCGATCCGAAGGCAGGAATAATTGAAAATCTTTCAGAATGTTCCAACGGAATTAAAACCGCAGCGTCCTTATCATCAAAAGGTGCAAACACAAAACCTGTTTCAGAATAATCTGTAGTTGTATAAAGTGCACCATCCTTCTGAAGTAAAGCCATCACTTCATTTGTATCAGGTTTTCTATAGACAACAAATGGCAATAATTGACTGTATTGTAAATCAATCCGTTCAAAAAAAGCATCCAAATCCATTATTTTTTGATTGGAAGCGAAATAGTGGTAAGCTTGCACAAAGACACCAGATTGCCACCATCGTCGGTAATTCTTATTTCCAATAACTGTGTGGTCTTTCCTCTATGTATAAATGTAGCTCTGGCATAAACAAAGCCCTCGGTCACACTTTTAATATGATTGGCATTGATTTCGATGCCCCTTACAAAAACTTCCTGGAGATTCGAAAAAATTTGTGCTGCAAAACTACCCACGCTTTCTGCCAAAGCCACGGTTGCCCCGCCATGAAGGACGCCATCCGGTTGAAAAACCCGAGAGTTTACCGGCATTCTGGCTATAACAGAATTATCACCAAAATCGATGAATTCGATACGCAAAGTTTCCATTAAGGTGTTTTTGCACACCTGATTGGCCTGTGCCAGAATATCTTCTTTAGATAATTGCATAGAAATACCGTATTTTTAATGTCGAATGTAAAAGTACAAAATGAATTTGGAAGACAAAGAAATATCCTATACAACTACCAATAGTTATTCAACGCTCAACACCTTAACGGCCCACACCAAAAATATCTGGTTTGTATGTCATGGTATGGGCTATTTGAGTCGGTATTTTCTGAACTATTTTGAAAAACTGGAGGCGACTGAAAACTATGTCATTGCACCACAGGCACAGAGCAAATATTACATTCCGCCAAAATTCCAGTTTGTTGGGGCCAGTTGGCTGACCAAGGAAAACACCATAAAGGAAACCGAAAATGTGATGCGCTATTTTGATGCGGTTTTTGAAGCTGAAGCCATTCCTAAGGATAAACATTTAATTGTTGTGGGATTTTCCCAAGGTGTAAGTGTGGCCATGCGCTATATTGCGAAAAGACAACTCCATTGCCAACAGCTTATTTTACATTCCGGTGGTATCCCAAAAGAACTGACTGCAAAAGATTTTAAGTTCTTAAAGGCCAATGTGCACCTGATTTATGGCAAAAACGATGAGTATTTAAATGAAGATCGTATGCTGGAAGAAAAAAACAGGGCTTTTGAACTGTTTGGGGATGCTGTCACCATTATCCCTTTTGAAGGAAAGCATGAAGTGAATGTTGATTTAATAACCAATTTAATATGATCTGTCATTGCGAGGAGCCCCGATGGCTATCGGGGAGACGTGGCAATCTCATAAATATATCTAAAAATTCTGTTTCATTATACTTGAATAATATAGTTATAAACCTTTAAACAGATTGCCACTCCCGACGAAATGTCGGGATCGCAATGACAAAGCGTATGAATATCCCACCCTTAGAAAATGACCGCATAAGGCTCACCTTATTGGACTTGAGCAACTACAAACACTTGTTGGAGATTGCTGCTCAAAAGGGTTTGGTACAATTCTCCCCTTCACGAATTGAAACTCCCGAGGCGTTAAAAACCTATGTGCAAACCGCCGTGGACCATTATTACCATAGAACTGCTATTCCTTTTATTGTGTATGACAAATTGAAAAATGCCTATGCCGGGTGCACCCGGTTTATGAACATCAACTGGGAACATAAGGTTTTGGAAATTGGCTCCACCTGGATTGGACGGGAGTTTCAAGGCACGGGATTAAATGCCAATATGAAATTTTTGATGCTGAAATATGCTTTTGAAACCTTAAATTTTGAAAAAGTGGAGTTTAGGATTGACGAGCGCAACATCCCCTCACGCAAAGCTGTTGAAAAACTGGGTGCTCAACTTGAGGGCATTTTACGAAAAAATGTGCACTTAAAGGATGGCTTTAAGCGCAATACCTGTTGTTATGGGATGTTAAGGGAGGAATGGGATGATGTTAAGAAACGCGTTTATGATGGGTTTTAAGATGTTGCGCTTATCGGTCAAGTATAAGAGCAGTAGCGGAATTCAAGGCGATTACCTGTCCGCCACCACAAAAGTTTATTAAACGCACGGACCTTGAATTTACCACTTTACCCGCTATTGCTCTTAGCATACAATGTTGGCTGCTGTTTTCCTAAATTCATAAAAAAGCATTTCTTTAGTATACCCATTTTACTTTTCCATATCCTTTTAGGAGAGGTAAATCATACATATCAATTTTTCTTGTACTAAATCGGATAGAATCATTTTTTATTTTTCCTTCAAATAACCATTCTTCGGGTGTGACACTGGTGTAATGCAATTTACCGTTAATTGAGGTATCGTTCCACAACTTCAATTCCAATAACCTTTTAAGAGTATCAACCTTAAAGTTGTATTCAACAATTGAATCATTCATTAACTGAACTCGAAGGAAAGGAGCGGTATTTATCGTAACTTTTTTCCAATTAGCGGAATCATGATTATTTGGTTCAGGCATATTTAAGTTAAAGGAAAATCTACTGATTTCGTGAATGCCTACTATATTGCTATAAGGAGAATTGATACGTTCATTGGTGAGTCTTATTTCTAATGTGATAAGCATATAAATTACTATCCCAATAAGACTAAACTTTAAAGCATACTGTAACCACTTCAGATTTTTATTTTCTATTAGTGACGGGAAAGAAGTCAAGGATATTTTTTTTTTCAATATAAATATTTGAACTATTTTTTTAAGTTCTGGTAGTAAAATAAAAACACTAAAAAGGATTAGGTGAAATACCAATAGTTTAAGCCATATATCATAACCAATATTAAGCATCAGAACATTTATCAATACGGGAAGGGCAATAAGACTCCCTAATGTTGAAGTTCTCCTGAAAAGCAGAAGTAGTCCTGGAATAAGTTCCATTAAGCCAGAAAAAAACTTATAAGATTTCGAAATACCCATGAAAGCTCTGAACATGTGCCATGAATCATTATTACCCATGCTTTCAGCTAAAGCAGAAGGTTGTATTCCAAACTGGTTAAAAGTAATTTTTTCAAGTCCATACAAAAGGAGCACAAAGCCTAAATAGTACCTTGCAAAAACATGCATGTATTTATAAAAAGATGGGAAGTTTTTGCCTTTATCTATAATTGTCCAAACCCCGGCAGTTGTAATAGCTATAATAAGAAATGACAATGCTGCTGTAAAAGTCCAGTAATTATCTCCGATGTAAACTGCACCTGGAAATTGTTTATGCAAAAAAAGATTGTTTATCCAACTTATCAGAGTAACGGTAACATACTGAAATGGTTTATTGATGTCTTTTAAAACAGCAAACTCATAAAAACTATTGCCAATAAAATCACTCATGAATAGGAAATAAAGAATCAAGTAAAGAGAGAAAGCACGGAAAGCAAAACGTTGTGCTTTGGACCAATGAAGGAAATAGTTTTGGTTCATAATTGCAAGTCTAATCTGTAAAAAATATTAGAGTCTAATTAATAGCAGTCAACTGATTAAGACATCGTTTCGTTTTAATGAACTATATCGTTTGATAAGCAAAGTTAGTTTTTTTATTTTTTAAAGTCGACATGATATCAACAGGGAGAACAATAAGTTATAAACAATTGTAAACAATAATTGTCGTTTTTCAATCATCAATCGCCTGCCCAACCAACAGGCGGAATTTCCATTCCGTATCATCGTTTCCGCTTTCCTGAGTTTGTTTCATCAAAATCCCTATGACCTCTTCCTTGGGGTCGGCAAAATATTGGGTATTAAAATAACCGCCCCAATCAAAGGTGCCAATGCTGCCTCGTCCGCCCATACCCTGACCTTTGTCATCCAGCACCCCAAACGCCAAACCGCAATAGGCTCCCGAGTGTCCCCACAAATCCCCAATTTGGTTGGCCATAATGGACTGTACGGTCGTCCTGCTCAGCAGTCGCACGCCATTCAACTCACCTTGGTTCAGATACATTTGCAGAAAGGTAGCATAATCCTTGGCGGTACTCGAAAGTCCCGCACCACCGGAGAAGAACATTTTGTCTCCTTTTATGGGATAATCGGCATCATAATAAGGGTTGTCGTTATAACTTGTCCATTTATCATCATTCTTGGTTTGGACCGGTACCAAACGCTCCTTTTTAGAATCCGGCAAATAAAAATAGGTGTCGTTCATGCCCATGGGTTCAAAAATGTGCTCTTTAAAATATTGATCCAATGGCTGCCCGGACATAATCTCAATAAAATAACCCAGCACATCAAGCCCCTCACTATAGGTGAATTTTTCACCAGGGTTATGATGAAGCGGAAGTTTCGCCAATTTCTTGATGTTTTCTTTAATGCTCACGGGTTGCGTTGAAAATGCATCGATGATTCCTGCCTTCTGATAAATTTTTCTAAAGTCATCCGTGTCAATAAGACCATAGCCTATTCCAGAAGTGTGGGTAATCAAATGCCGAATCGTGATTTCCTTGTCGGCTGGTTTTGTAGTGTAGGTTGAATCGGCTTCATTAAACCTATCAAGCACTTGGGGATTTTTAAACTCCGGGATATATTTGGATATGGGGTCATCCAACTGAAATTTGCCCTGCTCCCAAAGCATCATCACGGCAGTAGAGGTGATGGCCTTGGTTTGTGATGCAATTCTAAAAATGTCATCCTGTTTGAAGGGTCTTTTAGCTTCATTGTCTGCAATACCAAAAGCTTTGTAGTACACAATCTTACCCTTTCTGGCGACCAACGCCACCGCTCCCTGGATTTGATTTTCAGCAATAGCACTGGTTAGCATTTCATCGATACGCTGCAATCGTTCAGGCGACATGCCGACACTTGTTGGAGCGGCTTCTGACAGTGGTGGTGATGATTGGATGGATTTGGTTTGGGAAAAAACTGAGAGTGAAAGTGCTGCCAGGAAAAGAAATGCGATGGTACGCTTCATAATGTTTGATTTTTAACCTTTAAATTTAATAAGATTAGTAAAAGGGAAAACAAGAAGTTATAAACAATTATTAACAGTTATATGTGTGTGCAATACAAGGTCAAGCCATCCAAAAAATTATAGGGATACTTTAAAAGCAATACCTGTTGTTATGGGATGCTAAGGGAGGAATGGGAAGAAATTAAGAAAATTGTTTTAAGGATTTTAAAATCTATTGCTAAGTTTAAAATTAATTAAGATTTACAGCTTTTTTTTCCTCAGAAATCCACTAATGCGTCAAATTCCTCACAATATCCCTTGTTGGCAAAATGGCTCGGGTATGTTCAATGCTTGGGCCTGCAACCCAAACCGTTCTATAAGTGGCTTTAAAGGCAGCATTTTCGGTTGCCTTCATACCAATATAAAACCGTATCATCTTGACCCATTTTTTAAGCCTTTTGTTTTTGTTCAATAGCTTTTCCAACCATGTAGCCTTGGTTCCTATTTTTTGAACATAAGGCGTATTGATTACTGTGCAAGGTGTACCAGAAATACGCTCGGTCATCACAATATCCTTGGCACCATAATCTACACAGGCCAGCTTATATTCTTGTGTAACATTGGCTTCCTTAGAAGCAATAAAAGGACTTCCTACCGAAACTCCGGCAGCACCGTAGCCCAACATTTTATCTACATCGGCCTTGCAACCAACGCCACCTGCAGAAATTACTGGAATTGAAATATTTTGGGTCAGTTCCTTAATTAGTGCTTCTGGAGATAAACCGCCTCGGTGTCCTCCAGCTTCGTTATTGACGGCAATGGCCGCATCTGCACCAAGGCCTTCCACTTTTTGGGCAAATTTTAGATCCACCACATCACAAAACACCTTGATGCCCACTTTATGGGCTTGGTTGATGGTCTCTTCGGGGCTTCCCAAAGAGGTGATGATAAAATCACAACCTTCCTCACAAATCACCTCCAATTGTCCTTTGTACTTTACATTGGATTTGTTCACAATTAAGTTGAAACCAAATGAGCCACCCAGCCCGTCCGGGAGGCGGGCTTCAGCTTTCGCTGCTTTTAATTCCTTAGCCGCTGCTCTCAACTCGTCAAGCGTTCTGTAATTTAATGCCGGTATGCATCCCGCAATGCCGCATTTCATGGCTTCAATGACCATAGCGGTATTTGAGACTAAAAACATGGGGGCCTGAATGATGGGATATTTGATGTTGAGGAGTTGCGTGAGCTTGATTGGCATGAACGTAGTTTGATTTCAACAAATATAACAAATATGATGTGCGCATAGCTCCTATTTAAATCAAAAAAAACGCAACCTCCCAATGGCTATCGGGAGGTTGCGTTTTCAATTTTATTTGATGAGATCCTGAAACACCTGTCCGACCGGCAGGCGGGAGTTCAGGATGACACATTTATTTCACTTCTTCAAAGTCAACGTCTTCCACATCGCTGCTCTCACCTTGTCCGTTTTGTCCCGAAGCATCAGGACCAGATTGTGCCCCACCACTTTGTTGTGCCTCGGCTTGAGCTTTGTACATGTCCTCACTGGCAACTTTCCAAGCTTCATTTATTTTCTCCAAAGCTGGATCAATCACTGCCAAGTCTTTAGTTTCAAAAGCTTTTTTCAATTCTTCCAAGGCGTCTTCGATTGGTTTTTTCTTGTCATCGGACAATTTATCACCAAACTCTTTCAGCTGACTTTCGGTTTGGAAAATCATCGCATCGGCAGCATTCAATTTATCGGCTTTTTCTTTAGCCAATTTATCGGCTTCAGCATTGGCTTCGGCATCCGCTTTCATTTTTTTGATTTCTTCCTCGGTCAAACCTGAAGAGGCTTCAATACGGATGTCCTGTGTTTTATTTGTTGCTTTGTCTGTAGCGGTTACATGGATGATTCCATTGGCATCGATATCAAAAGTCACTTCAATCTGAGGTGTACCACGTCTTGCTGGTGGGATGCCGTCCAAGTGGAAACGCCCAATGGTTTTATTGTCGGCAGCCATTGTCCTTTCACCTTGCAGCACATGAATTTCCACTGAAGGCTGATTATCGGAAGCCGTTGAGAAAATCTGTGATTTTTTGGTGGGAATGGTTGTGTTGGCCTCAATGAGTTTGGTCATCACGTTACCCATGGTTTCGATACCCAATGATAATGGGGTAATGTCAAGTAACAGGACATCTTTTACATCTCCGGTCAATACACCACCTTGGATACCGGCACCAACTGCAACCACTTCATCCGGATTTACACCTTTACTTGGCGCTTTCCCAAAGAATTTTTCCACAGCGGCTTGAACTGCTGGAATACGGGTTGAACCACCCACAAGAATGATTTCATCAATATCACCTTTTGATAGTTTGGCGGCTTTTAAAGCAGTCTCACACGGTTGAATGGTACGTTTCACCAAATCATCAATCAATTGCTCAAATTTTGACCTTGTCAATGTTCTTACCAAGTGTTTTGGTCCGCTTGCTGTAGCCGTAACATAGGGCAAATTGATCTCTGTTTGGGCAGAAGATGATAATTCAATTTTTGCTTTTTCGGCAGCTTCTTTCAAGCGTTGAAGTGCCATAGGGTCTTTTCGCAAATCGATACCTTCTTCTTTGTTAAATTCGTCAGCTAACCAGTCAATCACTTTTTGGTCGATATCGTCACCGCCTAAATGGGTGTCACCGTCGGTTGACAATACTTCAAAAACACCATCACCCAATTCAAGGATGGAAACGTCATGTGTACCGCCACCAAAGTCGAAGACCACAATTTTTTGGTCTTTACCTTTTTTATCCAATCCATAAGCCAAGGCTGCCGCTGTAGGCTCATTGATGATTCTACGAACTTTTAAACCTGCAATCTCACCAGCCTCTTTTGTTGCCTGACGTTGTGAGTCATTAAAATAAGCAGGAACGGTGATCACCGCTTCAGTTACTGTAGTTCCTAAATAATCTTCGGCCGTTTTCTTCATTTTCTGAAGAATCATGGCCGATAATTCTTGTGGCGTATATAAACGTCCGTCGATATCCACTCTTGGGGTATCATTGTCCCCTTTTTGAACTTTATAGGGTACACGATCGGCCTCTTTTTTGGATTCAGAATATTTATTGCCCATAAAACGTTTGATGGATGATACCGTTTTGGTTGGGTTGGTTACGGCTTGACGTTTCGCGGGATCGCCAACTTTTATTTCGCCCCCTTCAACAAAAGCAATCACCGATGGGGTGGTACGTTTACCTTCTGCATTAGGGATGACGACAGGTTCGCTACCTTCCATAACCGAAACGCAAGAGTTGGTTGTTCCTAAATCGATTCCAATAATTTTACTCATAATATTTATATTTAATTCTTTATATAATGTATTTAATTTTATTCAACCCTAAGATTGTTATAACGCCTTTTCAAATTCCACACATGGCCTTTTTTTGCGGCGTTAAGTTTTAAGGTGAATTGATTGTTTTTTGTTCTCATCATTTCTATTTTCTAATCCTATTTATTTTTGGTACACTTCTCCATAGTCAATGATTATGCCATGGCAAAAAATATGACATGATGTCATTTTATTCCCAACTTGATTGGGAATCTTAAGAAGATTTTGGTTTTCAGCACTGTAGTACATTCCATTTTAATTGGCCCATAAATCTCTATATTTGTCAAAATCTATAACGATTTCATACATGGAATGTATTTCTGTTTTTGATATGCTCAAAATTGGTGTTGGGCCTTCCAGTTCCCATACCTTGGGGCCTTGGCGAGCTGCTGAACGATGGATAAAGGAACTAAAGACCAATAACCAATTTGATACTGTGGAAAAAGTCAAGGTTGACCTATACGGCTCTTTGTCATTGACCGGTAAGGGACATGCTACCGATTTTGCGGTGATGCTTGGGCTGAGTGGTGCCGACCCCGAAACCATTCCAATAGAGAGCATAGGTTCAATTATTGCTGAAATAAAAAACACGAACACCCTACTTTTCAACAATGAAAAAGCTTTGGTTTTTAAACCCGATTCCGATATTGTTTTCAATAAGAACTTTTTGCCCTTTCATGCCAATGCCCTAAAGTTTACGGCGACTATCAATGGCAAGAATTTTAGCTCAACTTATTATTCCATTGGTGGTGGTTTTGTGGTGGTGGAAGAACGGAAAAATTCAAAAAAGAATAAAGCCATTTTCTTTAATACATTTCCTTATCCCATTCAGTTGGGTACTGAATTGTTGTCATACTGTTCTACTTTGAACAAATCGATTTCGGAAGTGGTTTTGGAAAATGAAAAATCCATTCGCACTCCAGAACAAATCGATTATGAGCTACATCGTATTTGGAATACCATGTTGGAATGTATGTATATTGGTTGTCATACCGAAGGAAACCTTCCGGGTGGTTTGAATGTTAGACGAAGGGCTTATGACACCCACCAAACCTTAAAAGGCAATTTCCCATATTCAACACCCCAGGAATGGTTGGAAACCATAAGATTGACCGAGGTCAAGTTCCGTCAAATTTTTAAATGGGTCAGTTGTTTTGCCTTGGCAGTCAATGAGGTCAATGCATCCTTGGGTCGCGTGGTTACGGCACCAACCAATGGAAGTGCGGGAGTGATTCCATCTGTTTTGATGTATTATATGGTCATTGAAAACCACGATGCCGATTTTGAGCATATTAAAAAATTTTTGCTTGTTGCCGGGGAAATAGGAAGCATCTTTAAAAAGGGAGCAACGATTTCGGCAGCAATGGGTGGGTGTCAAGCTGAGATAGGCGTATCGGCGGCCATGGCGGCTGCCGGTTTATGTGAACTACTCGGTGGTACACCTGAACAAGTTTTGGTCGCGGCTGAAATTGCAATGGAGCATCATCTGGGATTGACCTGTGATCCCATTGGCGGCCTGGTCCAAATACCTTGTATAGAACGCAATTCCATGGGTGCCATAAAGGCCATAAATGCTGCGGAATTGGCACTGGATACCGACCCTAAAAACGTGAAAGTGCCTTTGGATAAGGTTGTTGCGACCATGTGGGAAACTGCCAAAGACATGAATACAAAGTATAAAGAAACTTCGGAAGGCGGTTTGGCCGTGGGCGTGAATTTGACTGATTGTTAGCTCCTTTGTCAGTTGAACATTTAACAACGTTGAGTCTCCGATGACCTTAAAGGGAAACATTCAACGTTCAAACCAATTTTTAAAAGTGTCATTACGATTATTTTGGAATTTGGTCCCGTCCCGATAACAATCGGGAGCTATCTGAATTGGAATTTGGAATTTGATATTTGGAATTTGGTTCTTATCTGTTCAATATTCAGTTTTTTGATATATAATTTTTTACTTTTACACAAATTAATTCAGTTTCTATGTCTGCAGTAAAAAACGACTATAAAAGAATTACCGTAAAGACTTTGGTGGATATGAAAGCCAAGGGCGAAAAAATATCCATGCTCACTGCTTACGATTATACCATGACAAAAATTGTTGATGGTGCAGGTGTGGATGTGATATTGGTAGGTGATTCTGCCAGTAATGTCATGGCCGGTCATGAAACAACATTGCCCATTACTTTGGATCAAATGATTTATCATGCGTCTTCAGTTGTAAGAGCAATAGATCGAGCTTTGGTCGTGGTTGACTTACCTTTTGGAAGCTATCAAAGTGACCCAAAAGAGGCACTGCGCTCTGCCATTAGAATCATGAAAGAGAGTGGCGGCCATGCCGTAAAAATGGAAGGAGGCCAGGAAGTTAAGGAATCCATAAAGCGTATCTTGAACGCCGGAATTCCCGTGATGGGGCATTTGGGTTTAACGCCGCAGTCCATTTATAAATTTGGAACCTATACGGTTCGCGCCAAAGAAGAAGAAGAAGCCCACAGACTAAAAGAAGATGCTTTATGCCTTGAAAAAATAGGATGTTTTGGAATTGTATTGGAAAAAATTCCTGCAAAATTGGCCAAGGAAGTTGCTGAAAGCGTTAGGATTCCAGTTATTGGTATTGGTGCTGGCAATGGGGTTGATGGGCAAGTTTTGGTTTTGCATGATATGCTGGGGATGACCCACGAGTTCAACCCCCGTTTCTTACGCCGATACATGAACTTATATGAAGACATGACCAAGGCCATTTCGCAATATGTTGCAGACGTAAAAGCTGTTGATTTTCCGAGTGATTCTGAACAATACTAATAGAGCATAGACTATAGAGCATAGACTATAGAGCATAGACTATAGGGAATGGAGTATGGGCAATAGCCAAAAAAATTTGTGAATCAGTGGCTGAAAAAATTCTTACCAATAAGAGCAATCTTCAAGTTTTATATGAAGATAACCATCTGATTATTGTCAACAAACGTGCAGGTGATATTGTACAAGGCGACAAGACCGGAGACCAGCCCTTAAGTGATGTTGTAAAAGAATATCTTAAGGACAAGTACAACAAACCGGGAAATGTGTATTTGGGCGTGGTACACCGACTTGACCGACCCACAACCGGGATTGTAATGTTTGCAAAGACCAGTAAAGCTTTGCCTAGGCTGAACAAACTGTTTTCAGAAAAGGATGCCAAAAAAACCTATTGGGCCATTGTGAAAAATCCACCACCAAAAACCCAAGATACACTGACGCATTGGCTGAAGAAAAATCCAAAGAACAACAAATCGTATGCATCTAATAAGGAAGTTGCCGAAGGCAAAAAAGCGGTTCTTCATTATAAATTTTTAAAAACGCTCGATAATTATTTTTTATTGGAAATTGAGCTTGAAACAGGGCGACATCACCAGATTCGTTCCCAATTGGCAAGTATTGGCTGTCCCATAAAAGGGGATTTAAAATACGGCTTTGACAGAAGCAATCCCGATGCCAGCATCCATTTACATGCCAGACAATTATGGTTTACCCATCCGATTTCAAAAAATCATGTTGCCATTATTGCCCCATTACCCAACGATCCTATTTGGAAGGCCTGTGAAGGTTAAATATCCAATCCCGATAGCTCCCGATAGTTATCGGGACGGGACCAAATTCCAAATTTCAAGATTTTAAAAGGGATAAATTAAGGTTAAGGTAACACCTTCATTAGTTTTGGAAGACAAATTGAAGCCTGCATTTATGAGTTCTGCCCTACTCTTCATGGTGATCAACCCAGAGCCTTGCTTTATTGTTTCAATATCAAATCCTTTGCCATCATCAAAAGCAACAATTATTAATTTATCAGGTAGATAATTCAATTCAACCTTTAGATTCTTGGCTTCGGAATATTTAACAGAATTTGAGAAGAACTCTTGTAGGATTCTAAAAATAATGATTTCATGCTTTTTATTTGCGAAATCCACTTTTTCTCCCTTAATGTGCAATTGGGCAGTTTCAAATTTCATCTTTTTGAGCCTATTAAGTTCATTGGTTATGGACTGCTCAAAACCAATGTTTAAAATCACATCGTTATTCAAGGATTTGGAAAGCAAACGGACCTCCTTTAAGCTTTCTTTAATGGTATTTGTGGTATCACTCAATTTATCCTTAATATCGGCAGACACTTGAGATGAGATCATATTAAGCTGCATGCTGGCGTAAGCCAATAATTGGCCAACATTGTCATGCAATTCCCAGCCAATGTGCTTTAAGGTCTGTTCCTGAATTTCGGTTTGGGTTTTTTGTATTTCCTCATCAAAAATTCTTTGTTGTTCCAATTTATCCATCAACAATTTATTTTTTCGTTTCTGAAACACAATAAAAAAAACAATGACCAGTATGGTTACAATAACAAGTACAGCTATCATATAGACCAATAAATACCTTTCGGCATCTGTACTGACTAATCGTTCTGGGGTTTGCACCATAATAAAGCAAAACTAAAGGTTAAATACATAAACATATTCATGGACAAAAATATCTGCCCTTTCAAAAAGATAAAGTTCCAATCTGCAGATGAAAAATAAATCTCAAAAAATACCACGGGTGTAGTTACCAGCCACCAAATAAATATGGTGGAGCTGATATAAAAGTTCAATGATTTATAAAATGTCAAGACTTCATCTGATTTTAATAATTCAATAAAATAAAATATGACACACATAAATATGACAGTTGCACCACTTACTTTAATAAATGGGATTGCGGCCTTAAAGAAAGCAGTTATGTTCAAAAAAATGTAAACCGTGGAACACAAAAAAAACAAAATGGCGGCGTAATAAATAATTTGCCTAAAATATCTATTCGTTATAACCCTTAGGTAATAAAATGCAAAAAACAAGATGCTTCCAATTGACCAAAAGGATGTATATACCCAATAATTCTTTTCAAGCAACGTTCCTTTTAGAGCCTCTTTGATCGGTTTCAAAAACTCATACTTAGCCACATAAATAGTATATGAACCTATATAATCAAATATGATAATATAGACCAAAAACCAGATAAAATATTTTTGATAGGTGTTTCTATACTTTTTATAACAAATTAGCCCGATTATAGCCGCAATGCCTTCTACAAGTTTTGTTAAGAAGATGTAATTTTTTAATAAAAATTCTTCCACAGTTATTAATTTTGAGGGTAACTGGCATCAGGAGGATATCCATTCCCACCATCATTTATGCCATCCCCACCTGGAATATCACCTCCTCCTGCAAGGGTTGAAAAATTAAAAAGGTTGAAATTGGAACCTGAATGCAATTTCTTTCCCGTTGGCACAATGAACATTGTGGTAAAATCGGCTTTACCGTTTGGTGCATTACCTGGATAAACGCCCAAATACACCCGGATGCCGTTCATTTCATAGCCCAAGCTATCCGCTTGGTTTTCGGCATAGGCCAAATAATTTTGAATGTCCTCCAACGACCACCAAGAGGAACGGTTATCTGGACGACCGGCGGCCGAATCCACTGCCCTTTTTCTACGCGCTGTCCAGTTGTCATTCAATGCCTTGGCTTGGACCGGTGTAATTACCCCTTTAGGCTTTATCAGAACTTCCCCATCTGATTTTTTCATGTCCATACAACAGTAAAAATACATGGCCAATGCGCCCAAAACAAATCCCAATAGTAATAAAACAAATTTTTTCATGGCTGGTAATTTTTAAAAATTTAAACAAATTGCTAGATAAGATAATCTAATATATTGAAATATTTGTTGTTCAAACAATATTATTACAACTGTTTGGTTTTAATCCAAGCGTTGAAACTGTATCAAATGCCCTGTAAATTTTTGGGATAACACATTTATTGAAGTTTCTTTCAACTGAAATATTCTTGGATAGCCGCCCGTTGTTTGACAATCGCGCATTAAGACAATAAGGTTTCCCGAAGGCGTTAATTGTACGGTTCCAGGCAATACCGGGGAAGTTACTATGGATTTTAAATCATTCTCAAAAAGTTTTTCCAATTGATAGGCCATTCGGTCGTTGAGATTTGAAATGGTAAATTCTTGATGGCATAACTGATTTTGCTGCTGGGGAGTCAATAATTCAAATTCCGGGCCTTTATACACTTCCAAATGCTTTGAACTGAAGACTTCTGAATTAAACTTTAAGGTAGCATGTTTATTGGTTTCGGCTTGCCTAAATTCTTTTATCATCAAGCTATCATTGGCTTCTATTTTAAACTTTGAAGTGATAGTTCTGTACATACTTCTGCTCTTCAGCTTTAATTCGGTTTGAAATCCACCGGAAACGGCCAAATAGCTTCTAAATCCATGGTTCAATTTGCCAAATGATAGCCTGTCGTTTGGCTTAACTGCTGTTACTGCATTTAATTTTATGCTTAAATCATTGAGCTTTGGGGATATATCGGCACCCGAAATACAAATTAAAGTGTGGCAATGAAATTCTAGGGTTGGCCCGGTCATGGTAATTTCCAGAACAGCATCGTGTTCATTATTATTCAGTAAAGCATTGGCAAATTGTGCCGAATAGTGATCCATTGTTCCTGAAATTGGCACACCATAATCCTGATGGCCAAATCGTCCTAAATCCTGAACGGTGGTATAAAACCCTGGTTTTATCACATTAACCATCCATCACCTCGCTTTCCATTTGATAAACCCCTTCTTTGACCAAAGCGGAAATATCGTGATATTCCTTAATATTTATTGGAACGAATTGAATTTTATCCCCAGCTTTTGCAAAACAAGGAATGTCCTTTGAAGCATCAAAAAAACAAATTGGTGAGTTGCCAATGATATTCCAACCGCCCGGGCTTTCGTTTGGATAAATTCCTGTTTGGTTCCCGCCTATGGCAACAGCCCCTTTTTTTATTTGCAATCTTGGCGTTGACTTTCTTGGATAATGAAGGCTTTTATCCAAACCTCCCAAGTATAAAAAACCGGGAAGAAAACCAATAAAATAAACGGTATAAATAGTCCCGGAATGTAATGCGATTATCTCCGGTTTTGAAAGCTTTTTTTCATTTGAAATTTCTTCCAAATCCAATGCAAATCCATCATCATAACACGCGGGAATTTTCCATAATCTAAACGTTAATGCCTTTGGGATTTTTTTTACAGAATATAGTGATTTTAAGGTTAAAACCTCACTATTGATGTTTTCTATAGTATAATCATAAGTAATTAATAACGAGTTATATGCAGAAGTTATTTCAATTTTTGATTTAAAATTATGTTGTTGAAGGTCTTTTTTGAAATTAATAACATCATGAAGTATGGTTTCATTGATTTCCGGAGGCCATTCCACTAAAATTGAACGGTCTCCATAAGGTTTATATGTGAGTTGAAAAGCGTCCAAAATTTCACATAATATTGACGTGATGTTGCTGCAATTTTTCAGTAAGTAACTGAAGTAATTTTAGGGCTTCCGGATTGTCCCCATGAACGCAAAATGTATCCGCTTTTATCCTCACCTCTACGCCACTTATGGTTTTCACTTTTTGTTCGGAAATCATTTTGTAAACGTGACAAAAAACATCTTCGGGATTCGTTATCATCGCATTGCCTTGGGTCCTGGAAACCAAAGTTAAATCCTCGTTGTAATTTCTATCGGCAAAAGCTTCATAGGTTATTTTGATATGTTCCTTTTGAGCCAGGTCGGCAATCACGGAGCCATAAGGAACATATAAATACAAGGGCAACGCAATACTCTTAACGACTTCAATGACCACATTTGCCGTTTTTTCATCAATGGCCGCCAGATTATAGAGTGCGCCATGGGGTTTAATATGATGGAGTGTTACATGCTCCGTTCTCAAAACACTCATAAGATTCCTGACCTGTTGTTTTAAAGAGGTATAGAGGTTTGCACTGGACATCTGAATCATTTGACGTCCAAAATGTTGTTTGTCAGGAAACGAAGGGTGTGCTCCTATTTTCACTTTATGTGCTTTTGCCAATTTTACCACTTGCGCCATGGTTTCCTCGTTCCCAGCATGACCGCCACAGGCAATATTGCACGACGACAGATATGGCATGAGTTGGGCTTCATTGTTCAGACCTTCACCAACATCGGCATTGATATCTACAATAATCGTGTTCATTACAGCAAGTTAAAAACATTTAAGATACTTTTCAATCCTAAAAAGACAGTAACTGCAAGTATTACAATTGACAGCACATTTTGGAGCAAGGAATTTTTATGGCTTCCCAAAATAGAGGACTTATTCATTATCCAAATCAAAAACCCTGCTATCAAAGGTAATAAAAGTCCGTTGGCAACTTGGGCAAACTTTATGATTTCAATCGATTTGAACCCTATTGAAGAGAAGACGATTCCCAAACCCAAGACAACCATCCATACCATTTTAAACTTAATGGAGCTCATGGATGGGTTCCAACCCAAACAGCCCGTTGCCACATAAGCTGCCGCCAAAGGGGCTGTTATGGCACTTGTAATGCCTGCCGAAAATAGACCGATGGCCAAAACATATTTTGAGAAACTTCCAAACAAAGGTTCCAAGCCCAAAGCCAAATCGGCTGCACTATTGATGTGTTGGGTTTGAATGGAAGCTGCCGATATGATTATGCACATCGAAACAATTCCACCCAAAACCACAGCGACTAGGGTGTCTTTTCTGGCAAATTTCAAATCGGATTTACTGTGCCATTTTTCCTTGACCAAGGACGCATGCAAAAACAAGTTATAGGGAACCACCGTGGTTCCGATCAAGCCTACAATAGTCAAAAGGCTTCCCTTGGGAACACCAAACTTAAAAATGCCTTTGAAGATTTCCACCAAGCTTGGTTTTGTGAGAACTGCTGTAATCAAAAATGCCAAACTCATCAAAATCACCAAGAACACCAATACCCTTTCAAGAACTTTATATTTTCCGATAAAAAGAATTACAAAAGCAACTATGCCAATAATCAAGCTAAAACCATTAAGCGATACCACTCCTATTTTAATTGTTGTATCCCCAAAAATGGCTTCCAAACCCAACACGCCGCCACTAATATTGCCTGCTTCATAAGCGGCGTTACCAATGACGATGGCAGATAAGATCAACACAATCACCAGTCCTTTAAAAAAAGGGTGCTGAATTTCAGTTCGTATAATTTCAGATAATCCTTTTTGGGTGATGATTCCCAAACGTGCAGACATTTCCTGCAAAACCACCGTTGCAATGATGGAAAACACCATGGCCCAAAGCAACGCAAAGCCAAAGCCAACGCCTGCAAGTGTACAGACCGTAACCGTTCCCGGACCGATAAATGCAGCGGCAACCAAAGGTCCTGGGCCAATGTTTTTTAACCAGTTCCCAATCATTATATATAGGGTTTAATGCAAAAATGGAAAAGCAAAAAAGGTGTGACTTTCATCACACCTTTTAATAATTAATTTACATTTTAATATCGGAACCTTCAACTTTTTTTGCATCCTTGTCTAAAAGCATTACTTCGTCAAACCCTGCATTTTTAAATTTTTCAAACTGCGTTGCGGCATCCCCAATCACCAAATAACCCATTTTAGAAGCATCCAGATACTTGTTGGCAAGTCGTTTATGCTCTTCTAAGGTCATGCCTTCAATAATGCGTTCTTCATCTGCAATATAATCAGAGGGCAAATCATAAGCGCTAATATTTTGAAGCATGTTCAATAGAGAAAATTGTGACTCAAAGCGCCTTGCATTGGATTTGATCAAGGCATTTTTGGTGAAGTCCAAATCTTCCTGTGAAATTCCTTCTTTATACTTATCAATTTCCTCCTTAAATATTTTGACGGATTCGAAAGTTGTATTGGTTCGAACACTGGAAGATGCCGTAAAGGATCCCGGTATTTTTGAGCCACTAAAATTAGTTCTTGCACCATAGGTATAACCCTTTTCTTCTCTCAAAATAAGGTTGACATTACCTGAGAATGAACCGCCCAGTTTGTAGTTCATGACCGTTGCCGGAAAGTAATCCGAATCTGTACGGGCCATTGACAAATAACCAATATTGATTACCGATTGTTTTGCATTTGGAATATCAACAAAATATAGTGATGCCTTATCGCGATCTTCAGGAAG
>DASWKU010000150.1:0-7578 GCA_036396455.1 Flavobacteriaceae bacterium | reverse complement strand
GGACATTTCATGAGTTATTAAATGTTGGATTAGTGTTCTAAACTCTAATGTATTAAGCAAATATAAATTTTTATTATAGTATGACAAGTTTTTGGATTTTTTCTACCTGTTTGTTCAGCTGATTTGATCTCACTTTAAGTTTGTAAATATAGACACCCTTCCCAATTTTATCCCCAAAATCATCCCTTCCGTCCCATATAATATCTTTGGAAAGCGAGCTGGTGGTTTTACCTCCTCCCATGGTCTGACCGTTTAAAGTTCTTACCAATTTACCCGAAACCGTAAATATCTGTATTGAAACGTCCAAAACATCAGAACTATTGTGGTTGAACCAAAATTCAGTATAATCAATAAAAGGGTTAGGATAATTCAAAACGTTGTTTATGACCAATTCTTCATCTTTATCATAGACCACAAATTGTATTTCAGTCGTTGAAGAATTATTATAGACATCCCAAGCTTTTAGGGTAAGGGTATGCAACCCTGGTGACAAATCCCGAAACGGGTAGGATACGGTTCCGCTTTGATAATCATCAACATTCGCCTGATAATAATCGTTTAAGATAAAAGGATTGGTTTCATCCCCATCAATTATTGCCACAATATCGTGTCCAATTCCGCTAGCCGTATTAATACCGTTTTCGTCTTCCAGTTTGGCCAAAAGTGTGGGCTCTTCATTAGTGATGCCTCCTGAAACAAAATTCTCATCATTCATATAAAGGTTTATAATTGGTCCTGTATTATCTTCTGCAGCATTTTCATTAATTCCACCAACTTGAATGACATAACTGGCTCCTGCCTGATCCTGTAAAGGTGTATCACTATTGGCATAAAAACTTACCTTTCCATTTCCTACTGGAATTCCAATGTCTCTAGGGACAACAAAATTGATGTCAAAAAGCCCATTTTTAACCGTTGCCTGTCCCTTAAAGATGATTTCACCCAGTGTTTTAAAATCCATTTTAATGAGTTGCCCATTTTCCCTAACGCCATCGTTGGCCAATGTTTGTCTATCGATATCCTTATCAAAAACAGTGGCCGTAAGAATTCCGTTATAATTTGAAATTAAATTCCCGGTTTCATCAACGACCTCTCCTGATAATTTAACGTGGCCCAATGCTTGCAGAACGTCTATGGTTTGGTCTATGGCGACATCATTTACTTTTGTAAGCTTGATTTCCGGTTTTGGAAAAGCCAGTTTCATGGCTGGATCACCAATAAAAAACACCAATCTTTTTTGAGAATTTCCAGAAATCGAATTATCATTTTTGGTCAATCGTAATGCTTCGGCCATTGTTGGATATGTATTTGAGCCAAATGCAAAAAGGTATTTTTCCAAAACAATATTAAAAGAGACTCCTGTTGTGACAAAAATTTGTCGTGTTGTAGTAATTAAGCCAATAGATCCACCTTTTGTATTCCAATAGGTATATTCTCCGGCAGTTGGTCTAGTTGGATCATCAAATTTTGTGTATTCACAGGTAACTGTTACAAAACAATTAAACTTACAAAGATTTCTGATCTCTTGAGAGTCATTTTTATCAAAAATACGCTCTTTGGCAATTCCATCTTCTCCACCATGACCAAAATAATTGACTACCAAAGCCCCAACTTCAATTCCATCTTTAATGGCTTTATTGACTTGAGGATATCTTGATCCACTTGCTGAAGATTCTTGTTGATAAGCGTCAGAATGAATCTTGATCACATTTATAAAAGGTTTTTCCTGTGTTATGTTGTTACCTATGTCATTGGTTGTATTCTCAAGTATCTTTTCCCAATCTTCATCCACATCATCAGAGATGACTATAACATTGTTTCTCCAACTTCCATACGAGCCTTTTTGATAATACAGATCAATTTTATCGACCATTTCCTTTGCACGTTGCGGAGTTTCCACTAAAATTCTGCCTATAGCAATATCCAATTTATCACTGGTTAGCATACCGCCTTCATTTTCATCCATCATCCCAAAAAAATCGTCTGAAATAAAAGAACTCGTTAAATTAAAGCTTTCCATTGAAAGCCAAGAGGGAACAAGATTGGTGTTATTGCGTATTCGGTCTTTATAATCAAAAGAAGCATCTCCAAACAGACATAAATATTTAAGCCTGTTTTCAGGAATGCTAGCGTTGTTATACACATATCTTACCAGATTGCGAATGGCACTTATATCTTGATTCCCGGAACTAAACTCATTGTACAGTTCATTTAAAGTCACCACTTTTATATTCAACTGGTATTGATCCCTATTGATTTGTGCCAAACGATCGGCTTGGGAAACTAAACTATTTGGAGTGATGATGATATAATCTATATCCTGAAATTGACCTTGATTATTTTGAAAAATGGTTCCCTTAATATTTTGGTTGCTTACTGAGGCGTTGCTCTCTCTTAAGGGCTCAAAATAATCTGAAGAAACTGCCAAATAACTTCTCGATGAACCGGCAGAAGCCTTAAAGCTAAAGTTGGAATCACCATTTAAATTGATGGCATTGCCCACATTATATTTATCTGTGATATCCCAAACCTCTGAAACTGAAGCAGCGTTGGCAATTGTATATTCAACCACTCCGGAGGTATTTGCAACATTGCTGTTTTTAAAAATAAATTGATGCCCGCCAAAAGTCAAAGCCCTTGTTGCTTCAATAGAAATATAATCTAAATATCCCAAAGAAGACGGATTGCCATTGTTATTATAATTTAAAGTTACCATGACGTCTGAAGAGGTTACAGTAACCGTATTATTATAGGAACTTCCATAAGCCAAATTCGTTTCATCAACCGGATTAAAATTAAGATTGCTTACCGTTGCATTGTTAATCTTTATTTCCATTGATGTTGCAACATCAGAAACCGCTGCCGTATAAACTTTGACCTTGACGGGCTCTGATGTTACTAAATTTGGGAATGAAAATTTGTATGCTTTTTCATTTTCAATATCAAACCGATCTCCAAACCAACGTCTTCCAAGTTTTACCAAATTAGTTTCGTCAACTTCATAAAACTGATAATCCTGAAATGTATTTATTGACAAGTCTGGACCAGCACTTGGTTGTACCATAGGCTGGATGCGTTTACCCAATCCTGCACTTACATTCACAAAATAATGCGATTTATCAGTATAGGCATTAATATTGGTATTGCTTTCAGCGTTATAGCCTTTTGGCCCTTCAGCATAAAACAGAATATAATCTTCATTGTCAAATTTGGCATCTTCCTCACCCACAAATTTTATGGCATTTTCGGTCAAATCCAAAGGATAGGG
Source organism: Flavobacteriaceae bacterium (assembly GCA_036396455.1). GTDB lineage: Bacteria > Bacteroidota > Bacteroidia > Flavobacteriales > Flavobacteriaceae > Geojedonia. The sequence continues at coordinate 4,310 of DASWKU010000150.1, read as the reverse complement.
CTCAGAATTTAACATGGGCAACATGGCTCCACCATTTCCAAAGATTTTAATGGTTCGGGGATCAACAGAATTGACATTCACCCCCAACTGATTGAGAAAGCTTTTGGTCAGCTTAAATACTCCTGTGGTATCCACATAAAATTTATACCATTCGCCAGAACTTAAAACAGAATTTGTAATGATTTGAGGTTCAAGTATGCCCCTATTATTGTTGGAACTAGTATAATTGACACTAAATGAGGTGATTTTCTTAATTACACCATTGTCATTTATGATTGGAGATACTTCCAAATAGGCGAAACGTTTAGTCCTATCCTTAGAATTGCGAAGTTTTACCTTTGGCGAAGTCGGTAAATAATCAATTGAAAGATCTTTAAGTTCGGTTTTTGAGATAACTTGATAAGAAATATCGGTTAATTTAATCGATTTTTCATCTATGGCACCGCTAACGTCCCACTGAGCAAAAAAAGTAAGTCCAGTTATCTCGTCGTAATTAAAATGGTTTGAATCGAAGGCAGGAATTTCAGTTTTGGAACTATTGGTATTAAAGATTCTTGTGCCCTGCCAAATAATGTCAAATCTTTTTTGCTGGGAAAAACCTAAGATAAATGATAAAAAGAATAATGGAAGTAACTTTTTTTTCATAGTAATGTAACGACTATCTCATCATGTTATTATGAAAGTCCTTTTTTTTGTTCAAAAGTACAACAATATTTGATTCATTATACCGTTATTGAAATGCGAAATACGTCGTCAAAATGGCTAAAAATCCGATGTGATGTACGAAAAATAGGATGAAATGCAGGGTTTTTTGATATTTTCTGTCAAAAAAAATTGTTGGTTTCGCTTAAATTACTATATTGCGTGTCTAAATTTAACTTGCTTACTTAAAAAGTATGGATATGAAAAACGTTTTAAACCTAAAGATTCTGCTAGCCCTAATGCTATCTTTGGCAATGTTTAGTTGTAAAAAATCCTCCACCTCTAAAAACACTTCTAGAGCTACCGGATGGAACATTAATGACAGACAAGGAGGTTTTCAGTATAACACTGACTTTAAAGAACAGGAGACGGCTCCTGGTCTTGTTTTTATTGAAGGTGGTACATTTACCATGGGTAAAGTACAAGATGATGTTATGCACGATTGGAACAATACACCCAATCAGCAGCACGTTCAATCTTTTTACATGGATGAAACCGAAGTGACCAACAAAATGTATTTGGAATACCTTGATTGGTTAAAAAGGGTTTATCCACCTGAAGAAGGAAATTTCAGACTGATCTATGAAGGTGCCTTACCAGATACCTTGGTTTGGAGAAATAGATTGGGTTACAGTGAAATGATGATTGAAAACTACTTACGTCATCCAGCGTATGCCGAATATCCTGTAGTTGGAGTAAGTTGGATACAAGCAGTAGAATTTACAAACTGGAGAACCGACCGAGTCAATGAAGCCTATTTGGAAAACGCAGGATATATTGCTAGAGACGCCAAACTTAATTCGGTATCGGCAGAGGCCACATTTAATACTGATACATATATAACAGCGCCTACATTGGCTTATGGCGGTAACGACAGTATTACAGGTCCAGAATATAATAGAAGAAGAGTGCAAACAACTGCCGCAGGAGATACAATCCATGTATACGCTTCAAGAGAAACAGGAATCATTTCACCTAAATATCGTTTACCATCTGAAGCTGAATGGGAATATGCTGCTTTAGGAATGAGTGATTTAAGAAATTACAATGTTTATAGAGGTCGAAAAAAATATCCTTGGGTAGGCGCATATACACGTTCTGGAAAACGGAAAAGTAGAGGCGATCAATTAGCGAACTTCAAACAGGGTAAAGGAGATTATGGCGGAATTGCCGGTTGGTCTGATGATGGCGCAGATATTACTGCAAAAGTAATGTCATACGACCCAAATGATTACGGTCTATATGACATGGCCGGTAACGTTGCCGAATGGGTTGCCGACGTTTACAGACCTATTGTAGACGATGAGTTTAATGACTTCAATTATTACAGAGGTAATGTGTATACCAAAAATGCAATTGACGAAAATGGTCAAGTAAAAGTCGTAACGCCTGAAACTATAGTTTTCGACACTTTAAGTAACGGTAAATTAGTGGCAAGAGACTTAGCGGGTGAGATTTTACAAGTGCCTGTGGATGACAACGAAACCTATTTAAGAACCAACTTTGATGAAAGCGATAATATCAACTTTAGAGATGGAGATGCAAGGTCCTCTCGTCGTTTTAGGGACAATTTTGACGAAGATCAAAGTGTAGAAGGTAAAGAAGCCGAAACACGTAGAATGTATAATTCTCCCAGTCATCATATAGAACGTGATTCTACTGGTTTAATTAAAGAATATGACAAATCCAATGATAGAACATCTTTGATCAATGATGAGGTAAGAGTTTACAAAGGTGGTTCCTGGAAAGATAGGGACTATTGGCTGGATCCAGCACAACGCAGGTTCTTCCCTCAAGACATGGCAACGGACTATATTGGTTTTAGATGTGCAATGTCAAGAGTTGGTTCCAAATCAAAAGCAAAAAATAAAACCAAAAATTAATTATAACGTTTTTTAAGTAAATAAAAATAGTCCTGACATTTTAAGTTGGGACTTTTTTATTACATTTATTTTTATGACTATCAGCACCCTTTACAGTTATTTTCTAGAGTGCAATTCCATTTGCACGGATTCAAGAAAAATTACTCCAAATTGTATGTTCTTTGCTCTAAAGGGCGAGAATTTCAACGGCAATGCTTATGCAAAATCAGCTTTGGAAAACGGAGCTAAATACTGTGTTATTGATGAAAAAGAATATGCTAATGACAGCCAATATATCCTTGTTGATGATGTCTTGAAAGCCTTACAGGAACTTGCAACATGTCATCGTAAAACGTTAAGCGTCCCAATTATTGCGCTTACAGGCAGCAATGGCAAAACCACCACCAAGGAATTAATCAATTTGGTGCTGTCAACCCGATTTAAAACTACGGCCACTATTGGTAACTTAAACAATCACATTGGTGTTCCATTGACCCTTTTGAGCATGACAAAAGATACTGAAATAGGCATTGTTGAAATGGGAGCGAACCATCCAAAAGAAATAGAATTTTTATGTAATATCGCCTTGCCAGATTATGGAGTAATCACCAATTTTGGAAAAGCGCATTTGGAAGGATTTGGAAGTTTAGAAGGTGTTATTAAAGCTAAATCAGAATTGTATGAACACTTAAAAACACATAAAAAAATCATTTTTGTCAATGAAAACGACACCATTCAGTTACATCAGGTTCGAGATTATAAATCTATCTATACTTTCGGAAAAAATAATTCTAAAAACCCAAACTTAACTCTTAAAACCTCTCAACCCTTTGTTACTTTAGAATATAATGGCAAAACCATTAATAGTCATCTTACCGGAGCATACAATTTCAATAATATTAGTATTGCCATTGCTATTGGGGAATATTTTAAAATTGATCCTGAAAACATGAAGTGCTCAATTGAAAATTATGTTCCCAAAAACAATAGATCCCAAATCATTACCAAAGGTTCCAATACCATACTTATGGATGCCTACAATGCCAATCCAACAAGTATGATGGCAGCGCTTGAAAATTTTAATCAGTCCATAAACCCAAATAAGGTCTTGTTTTTGGGCGATATGTTCGAGCTTGGACATGATGCTTCTATTGAACATCAAAATATTGTAAACTACATTGAAAAACATCTTACAGCCCAAGTGAATTTAATTGGAAGAAACTTCCATAAAACAATAGTTAAAAAACCATTTATCAAAAAGTTTGAAACTTTTGAGGACTTGAAATCCAATTTAAAAAAAACTGAACATAATCAAGCATATATCCTTATTAAAGGTTCAAGAGGTATGGCATTGGAGCGGGTATTGGAACTTTTGTAAATAAAAACCTCAAGACTTTATTTTAAAGTTTTTATTGTTGTGGGTCATAATGAACTTAAATACCAACATATAATTATCTGTTAATCTGTTAATTAAAATTTTTTTAATCCAAAAGGGACGAATAAGAGGACAAATTATCATTATAAGATATTTTAAATTGTATTATATTAGTTTACCGTTCTAATTACTTTTCGTAATTTATTACATACATTATTTTAGTTATAAGGATTTTCCTTACTTTTAAGGTAATAAGAATAATTGTAATAAACACAATTGTGTTTATTCATACGTTTTGAGTAATGAGGCTTCAGACAGATTAGATTTCAAAACAATAAAACATGGAGACAAAAGAATTTAAAACATTTGAA
>DASWKU010000149.1:0-4965 GCA_036396455.1 Flavobacteriaceae bacterium | reverse complement strand
ATAGGGATTTTGCCCTCGTTCATAGGAATTTGCTCCTCGCTCGAGTGTTTTTGCTCCTCGTTCATAGGAATTTGCTCCTCGCTCGAGGGTTTTACCTCCTCGCTCGAGGGTTTTTGCTCCTCGCTTGAGGGTTTTACCTCCTCGCTCAAGGGTTTTTGCTCCTCGTTCATAGGAATTTTGCCCTCGCTCATAGGAATTTGCTCCTCGGCGTTTCATGGCCTGGTAGGGGTTCCACCTGTGGAAAAGATCCTAGTTCGGGTGTTTTAGACTCAGAGTTTCATGAGTAGGTAGGGTGGCAAACAACTTTTAAAAGGGTTTAAAATCCTTTAGATTAGTTGACTATATAAAAGGGATATAGTCAATAGACATATCCGGTTGTTAGCGCACATTAAAATGAACAGAAATGACAACAGTTAGATGGTTTCTTTTTATACCGACAGCATTCATTGTAGCAATTCTGGTAGGAGCTCTGACAAATTTCGTTTCTCAAATGTTCTTTCCAGAATGGATTTCTTGGGGAGTCAGCGGAGCTTTTAGCGGAGCAGGATTCATGCTAACTGGATTTAAAATTGCCCCAAGAATTACCAAAACGGTAAAATGGATTTTAATTGTAATTGTTGTACTTATTGGTTTAATGTCGACTATAGGAAGCTTGATTGGAGAAAATAAGATTGCTGCTTTAGCAGGAGCAATTATGGTACTTATCGCCATTTCATTTATTGGCAAACCCATTGATGAAATTTCGGCTGAAGTCTAATAATCAACAAAACAGGTAAAATGACAGAAATACAACTTGACTGGGAGGAATTTGTTGCCCGACATAAAACCCGAGACATAAGACCTTGGGTTGACCTTAATAAAGGACACGCTTTAATGAAATCCCTCTTTGGACCAAGTAATTGGCGGGTGACAATAAAATTAATGACATGGCTGACACTTCTTGCCATTCCGACAGCAATTGTGCTCTTCTTTTTTGTCAAGTGGTGGATTCCTGTAATAATTATCGTACTGTCATTCATGTTTATGAGAGCTATAAGACAAGAAGCAGCTAAAGCGGTAATTGAGACATCATTAGAAAATCCTGAATTCTATTCACACGCAATACTTTCAGGGACAATGAAAATTTACTCGACAAACGGACAAGGACAAGAATGAAAAATAAACGTGCGCTAACAAAAGCTAAGAAAACATGCGGGCGACAAGATAAAATGAACATTAAATCACATAACAAAACCTGGTTCTCGGTTGACAGAGACGCGTTCCAAAACCCGCACGTTTCTTAGCCAGGGCCGTTAGCGGCAAGCACTGACCGACCCGGACATATCCGAGAATGACAAATTATTTTTGATGAAGACCTAAACTATTTCCATCCAAATCTTTCAGCCACGCAAAGCGACCCCAAGGAGTATTGTCAATTTTGCCGACCTCAATTCCTTTTTTATTCAGTTCTTTAATTTCGCTTTCAATATTATCCGTTTCGCAAATAATACCCTGAAAATCCGCAAGTGAAATGGTGGTATCCCTACCGGGAAGCCCCATTTGTATCCACGTTTCACCATGTGCAGCTGGTGCTTCTACAATAACTTGAAAACCAAGTTTCAAATAAAACTCTTTGGCTTTTTGTCTGTCATTAACAGGAATCATGATAATTTCTATCGTTTTCATTTTTCCGTATTTTGTTATGATACAAAAATACAATCTCTATCTAAGGATAACACTGGGTAAAAACGACAAACTTACCTGTCGTTTGCGACAGATGATTTTTTTATCTTTGCTGTATCAATCGGAATGAAACACGTATCAATTTTGCCGCTATATGATGCAACGCTGACAAGTATTGACAGCAGTCATCAACTCTTTAGCAGAGTGAACGACTTTATGAGGTATCAAGGCAAGTCGCCTTTTTACGATATAGAAGTAGTTGGACTGGCAAAGAGCATAAAACTTTCCAACGGACTTTATACAATCAGTGCTGACAAGACCATCAGCCAAATAGAAAGGACAGACGTAATTGTGCTGCCGTTATTATGCGGTAATTTTAAAAAAGCCATTCGAGAAAATGAAAAATATACAGACTGGCTCATTAACCAATATCATAAAGGAACTGAAGTTGTTTGCCTTTGTGTGGGTTCATTCTATCTTGCTTCTACAGGACTTTTAGACAATAGGAAATGTGCAGTTCATTGGGCTGCAAGAAATGAGTTTAAGGAAATGTTTCCCAACATTAAAATCATTGACAATAGCATTATTACAGATGAAAAAGGAATTTATACCTGCGGAGGTGGATACTCATATTTGAATCTGCTGTTGTACATTTTTGAAAAACATTTGGGTAGAGAAGTATCAGTATTGGTGTCCAAAATGTTCGAAATAGACATTGAGAGAAGGAGTCAAAATCCCTTTATGATATTTATTGGTCAAAAAAAGCACGGTGATGCATTGGTTTTGAAAGTGCAAGAATTTATAGAGAATAATCCTACTGAAAGTTATACAGTTGATAGCATTTGTGAGAAATTCAACGTGGGTAGAAGAACTTTTGAAAGAAAATTCAAAAAATGTACTGGCAATTCAATATTGAAATATATTCAAAGAGTGAAGGTCGAGTTTGCGAAAAAACATTTGGAAGCAGGAAGAAAAACAGTGAACGAAATAATTTTTGAGACAGGTTATAACGACATTGACGCCTTTAGAAAAGTTTTTAAAAAGATTACCGACTTGTCACCTGTTGACTATCGGAAAAAATATTCGGTTTGAAATTTGATATATAACTTGGACGGACAATGTGCCAGCCGCTAACAAAAATGTATAAAACATGGCTGGGGCGCAGTATAAATTTGTAATTTGGTTTTCTTAATTTCGTTCGGTCACGTGGGACGGCACGCAGCTTCGTAAACTCAGCCACGTTTCATACATAGGCCGTTGGCAGTAATGCAACCTAACCGATTAACGCTATCTATTTATTGAGAGAAGATTTCCGCATGAATCCTGACGACATTTTTGTATCTTTAGCACGTGCCAAAACAGACAAAATATCATCTTGGAATTCAGATTGACAAGCTAACAAACAGCATTGTTAACACTATTTCTGGTGACAGTTTCCCGACTGATGTTCATCCCATAACCAAGGCTGACTTGAAAAATGCCGCCAAGAAAAACGGATGGCTTTTCAACTGGATAAGTGAATTTAAACTCACTAGCAGACAAGTTTTCAAATTGACGATTCGCAATAACCCTGATATCATTCAAGGACTCTTAAGCATCAGCGATTACGGTGACCACTATTATCTCCATCTCATTGAAAGTGCACCGTTCAACTTAGGGAAAAGTAAACTATATGAGGGTGTTCCTGGTAATTTATTTGCATTTACCTGTAAGACCTCTTGGGACAAGGGTTATCAAGGATTCATTTCTTTTACTTCCAAAACAAAATTGGTTGCTCACTATGAGAAAACTTTAGGGGCGACTCATGTTGGGGGGCAAAAAATGGTAATCTTTCCTCAAGAAGCTCTTAGATTAATTAAAAAGTATTATCCAACTTGATAGATAAGTAATATGGGACATATTAAAGAACCAGCGGGAGTTGACTTCGTAGTTGACCCAACACCGTTGACAACTGAAGATAGAAAAAGAATAAGTGAGATAATTGCTTATTATAAGGCGACTGGTAAGAAGCTGCCATTTCAAAAATCAAAAGTGAAATCTCGCGGACAGAAAAAGCACATGCCGCTAACAAATAAGGCTTAATCGAAGTCCCCGCACGCGGTGATTTGGCTACGAAGCTCAAGGCAATCCTGCGTGGGACTTCGATGTAAGCCCGTGTTGAACTGAGGTGGAGGTAGTTTCTGCTTACCCTTATGGGAATTTAATTGAAGTGTTCAACTTGCTGTGAAGGTGAGTGAAGTGAAAAAAAATCTCTCAACACCTGCAAATGATCAGCAGGTGAAGAGGATAACTGAATGTATTTTGCTTTGGCGTGTCTTTTCAGAATCATAAACCAGTTTTTTTTCAGGTATACAGCGCTAAAATAACTGAAATGTACAATCATGTTGCCGTAAACACTTTTGAAAAGGTTAAAAATCCTTTAGATTAGTTGACCATATAAAGGGATATAGTCAATAGACATATCCGGTTGTTGTGTGCAACCCCATCTGGATAGATTTGACCAATGACAAAAAAGAAACTGATTATCATTTTAATAGTTCTCGGAGGACTGTTCTTCCTATACAAGCTGGCGGACATGTTTTCACCTGGTAGTTATGGACACGCTGAGAGGTACGAATTGGATTACCCTGAACAGAAAGTAATTGAAGCAATAAATAGATTAAAAGACCTGGACAAAGACCTTGTTGTTCCAAAAGTGACAATTCAAAACAGCGGACAATGGGACTTGAATGACGGAAAAGAAAAGGAAACCGATTACTGGTACAAGTTCTACTTCTTCGACAAAGAGAAAAATCAAATATTGTTTACGTGGACAAGACCATCAGGACCAAACACAACGACATTTGCGTTTGTGTCCATTAACAATGGACTGGACTTGGGACACTGGAACGACATAAATGACGACTTTGGATTTTTTGAAAACAGAAAAATCATAAAGGGCTTTGAGGACACAATTTTAAAAAGAGTAAAGGACAATTTGGGCGACAAATGAGTGACCGTAAGATGGGGCAGCACACAACAAATAAGGCTTAAACGAAGTCCAGCCATAAAGTGTACCGTGCTACGAAGCTGACGGCTGTCATGGCTGGGGTTCGATGTAAGCCTGTGTTGAACTGAGGCGGAGGTAGTTTCTGCTTACCCTTATGGGAATTTAATTGAAGTGTTCACCTTGCGGTGAAGGTGAGTGAAGTGAAAAAAAATCTTTCAACACCTGCCAATGATTAGCAGGTGAAGAGGATAACTGAATGTATTTTGCTTTGGCGTGTCTTTTCAGAATCATAAACCGTTTTTTTTTCAGGTATA
>DASWKU010000148.1:0-8519 GCA_036396455.1 Flavobacteriaceae bacterium | reverse complement strand
CCAAAAACAAAAACCGATCGCAGTTTAACTACGCCTTCCAATATAGGAACAGTGGTTCCAATTGATAATACCAAAGCGGTTGTCGCGCTTCAAGACGGCATTTATATCATCAATACCAATTCTGGAGAAACTACCTTGCTTTCAGATGTTGAACGGGACATTCCATCCAATCGTTTTAATGATGGCAAATGTGACCCTTCTGGCAGATTTTGGGTAGGCTCAATGGGTTATGATCAATTGCCATATGATGCCAATCTTTATATGATCGATAGTAAAGGTGAAGCTACTTTAAAAATAGATAGTGTCACGATTTCAAATGGTATTGTTTGGTCTAAAGACAAAACCACCATGTATTATATCGACACACCAACCTTAGAAATCAAAGCTTTTGATTATGATGATGTAACTGGAGCCATTTCCAATCAACGCATTGCCGTAAAAGTGAACGATTCCTTAGGATATCCTGACGGAATGGCCATCGATGAAAACGATAGACTTTGGATAGGCATGTGGAATGGAAACGCCGTCATTTGTTTTGACCCCATAACCGGAGGTGTGGTTTCTAAAATTGAGGTTCCGGCGCACAATGTGACCTCATGTGCTTTTGGGGGCAAGAATCTGGATACCTTATACATCACAACCGCCCGTGTGGATATGACGGAAGACGAACAGGCCAAATATCCATTGGCAGGTTCCTTATTTAAGGCAGTTCCAGAAGTCAAGGGCGTGAAAAGTACATTTTTTAAAGCGGAATAAATCTTTGAAATGATTGTGATCATGGGGGTTAGCGGTTGCGGGAAAACAACAATTGGAAAACAATTGGCAAAACAGTTGGACCTTCCCTATTTTGATGCCGATGATTTTCATTCTGCATCCAATATTGAAAAAATGAAACATGGCATTCCACTTAATGATGAAGATCGAATGCCTTGGTTGACCCTGTTGGCAAACAACATTCAAACTTGGGATGTGCAAGGTGGGGCTGTTTTATCCTGTTCTGCCTTAAAGGAATCCTATAGAAAACTTTTGGCTTCAAAAAGCAAGCAAGTAAACTGGGTGTATTTAAAAGGATCCTTTGAACTGATCCAATCCCGATTGGAACACAGGGAAGGTCACTATATGAAATCCGGTTTGTTACAATCGCAGTTTGATGCCCTAGAAGAACCCAATTATGGCATTCACATAAGTATTGAAAATACTCCAGAACTGATCATTTCCAAAATAATCTCTAAATTGAAAACACATGGGTAAATCGGAGTTTGGGGTCATCGGACTTGGGGTCATGGGAAAAAGCTTAGGCCTTAATATCGCTGAAAAAGGGTTTAAAATTTCAGTATATAACCGAAGTGATGGCAATGAAGCTCACGTTGTTTCAGAGTTTTTGGAAAACAATCCATCGTTTAAAAACATTTCAGGATTTACCAATATTCAAGAGTTTGTGGCATCATTGGAACGGCCCATAAAACTATTGATGATGGTAAAAGCTGGAGCTGTCGTGGATGCCGTAATTGATCAATTACTGCCCTATTTATCCAAAAATGACATCCTTATCGATGGGGGCAACTCCCATTTTAAGGATACCCAGAATCGTTTCGAATCTTTAAAAAGGCAACATATACAGCTTATTGGATGCGGCATTTCTGGCGGTGAGGCAGGTGCCAGAACAGGACCCTCCTTGATGCCAGGAGGCACTATGGAAAGTTATCAGTTGGTTGCACCAATATTGGAAGCCATTGCCGCCAAGGATGTCAATGGCCAACCCTGTTGTACGTTTATTGGCAATGATGGCTCGGGGCATTTTATCAAGATGATCCATAATGGGATGGAATATGCCGAAATGCAACTTCTTGCCGAATTATATGGGTTGATGTCCCCTACCATGAGCAATCAGGAAATTGCTGAATTATTTTCAGAATGGAACAAAGGTGATCTATCCAGTTATTTGCTTGAAATCACCATTGAAATTCTTCTTAAAAAAGAAAACGGTGTGTATCTATTGGACAGGATTCTTGACAAAGCCGATAACAAGGGCACAGGAAGTTGGTCCAGTAAAACGGCTTTGGATTTGGGTGTGCCAACAACCATGATGACTTCGGCGGTTTTTGCACGGTATTTGTCATCTTTTAAAGCCGCTAGAGCGCAACTTTCAAAACAAATTCAAGTTCAAAAACCTAAAGACAAACCATTGGATTTAAAGATGTTGGAACAGGCCTATCGCTTTGCCCGTATTGTAAACCATCATCAGGGATTCGACATTATGGATCAGGCTTCCAATACCTATAAATGGAATCTCAACCTTTCGGAAATTGCTCGAATCTGGACCAACGGCTGTATTCTCAGGTCACAGTTTATGATGGATTGTGTTGGGTATTTAAAAGCATCCAAAGACCTGATATCCCATCAACATCTTTTTGAAGGTTTACAGAACGTCGAATCTTCCATTGCTGAAATTTTGCAACTCGCCATTTCAAACCGAATGCCATTGGATACCGTTTGGTCTGCTTATAATTATTGGGTCAGCATGACCACAAAACGCTTACCGGCAAACTTAATCCAGGCACAACGGGATTATTTTGGGGCACACACCTATCAGCGAATTGATGCCCCATTAAGCGACTTTTTTCATACAAACTGGAGCCAATCATGATCGACTTCACACTTATTGCCACAGTCTTGATCGGTATTGCAGTCTTGCTCATTTTAATTCTAAAGTTAAGAATGCAAGCTTTCATTGCATTATTGATTTCGAGTATTTTGGTGGGCATCATTGCAGGGATGGAACCGAACGCCATTATCAGTACCATGCAGGAAGGTATGGGCGATACCTTGGGGTTTGTGGCCATGGTAGTGGGCTTGGGCGCTATGTTTGGAGCCATTTTGGAACATTCGGGTGGAGCAGAGGCTTTGGCAAAATTCCTTCTTCATAAATTTGGGGAAAAACGAGCATCTTGGGCCATGATGCTCACGGGATTTTTTGTGGCCATTCCCGTATTTTTTGATGTGGCCTTTATCATTTTAGTGCCATTGCTCTATTCCTTACAGCGTAAAACCAAAAAATCCTTGCTTATTTATGGCGTTCCTTTGCTTGCAGGATTGGCCGTGACCCATGCCTTTATCCCTCCCACTCCCGGTCCTGTTGCCGTTGCCGACATCTTAAAAGCCGATTTGGGTTGGGTCATTACTTTTGGGTTTTTGGCAGGACTTCCCGCAGCCATCGTTAGTGGGCCACTGTTCGGGAACTATATTGCCAAAAGAATTCATATTGATGCCCCGGTTTTGGATGAGGAATTTTCAGAACAAACAACCTATCCAGCGGTAGGTTTGATTCTATCCATCATCGGAATCCCCATTTTACTGATTGTTGGCAACACCGTATTGAACAGCCCACTAACACAAGGGTTACAAATTCACGAAACTGTAAAATCTTGGTTACAAATGATCGGACATCCCTTTTCGGCCTTGATCATTGCCAATTTGGTGGCTTGGTACGTTTTGGGAATTAAAAGAGGTGTGAACAATACAGCACTTTTAAAAATAACCACAAAATCCATGGCTCCCGCAGGAATCATTATTTTACTCACTGGGGCTGGTGGTGTATTCAAACAGATGCTGGTCAATACCAAAACGGGGGAAATGCTGGCCAACTACTTTGCCGAACAAGGCGTGAGCATCCTATTGTTTGCCTTTTTGGCTGCCGTTCTTGTCCGCTTTTTGCAGGGGTCCTCAACGGTGGCCATGATTACTGCCGCAGGACTGACAGCACCTTTGATGATTGGAAACATAAACGACATCGACAAAGCCCTTTTGGTAATTGCCATTGCTTCCGGTGCTTCCATTTTGTCGCATGTCAATGATAGTGGCTTTTGGTTGGTGAGCAAATATTTAGGGCTTGATGAAAAACAGACCTTTAGAAGTTGGACGGTCATGACCACCATTTTGGCCTTGGTTGGTTTTGGTGCCGTTTGTTTATTGTCCTTGGTGTTTTGAGGTTTTAAAAAAATAGCCGAAATTCGTTAAACGACCTGCACAAAAAGTATAGTATGCCATTTGGACAAAAGATAAAATAGCAAATTCAAAAACATGAATAGAACCATAGACATAGAAAACGAAAGAGACCAACTAAATGAATGGGTATTGAGAAGTATTGAATTGTTTGAAAACACGCCATATCTTGACAATATTTTAGAAGTATATCCATTAGAATCTTCTCGTCCCAACAGAATTGGAGAAAGACTACGCAGACGTATAATTAATGCACATCAAGATAGAAGAACAGATGAATTAATTCAAATCCTACAGGATCAAATAAAATTTCCGTATGACGAACCACTATGGTTCCTTATGAAGAATATTGGAAATTGTTTACAAAACAATCCACAACAAAAACTGAGAATTGCCGAGTCATTATATTCCCTTACTGCCGATGAGGTTGTTTTCAAACTAGAAGAAGCCCCTAAACTAAACACTCAAATGGGCCCTATGTTTACAGCTTGGCTTCGAAGAAATTTTAACCTTCTGAATTTGAATGAATTTGAGCAATCCTACGAAGGAGTATTTATTTTAAATTCATCTGAACAAGAAGGAAAAGATTTTGTGAATGATGTTCTAAATCAAAATGTATCCAAAAGGCCCGATTTAGTTGCAAAAGTCAATAATAGGTACGTAATTGGGGAGGCAAAATGGATTGGGTCTCCTGGTGGTAATCAGAATAAGCAAATAGTTGAAGTAATTAATTTGTGTCGTGATCAAAGAGGCAATGTGATTCGAATTGGCATAATAGATGGATATCCATGGGCAACACAGAATTCGGATGGAGGAACCCTATATGAAAAAACGGCTGTGATGACACAAGAATGTGAATACAACTTAATCAGTGCCTTACTTCTTGAAGATTATTTAAATTCAATTATCTAATTTAACGGCACAAATTCGTAAAGGTTGTAGCCTAAATTGTTTTCTCTAAGCGTTTGCTTAATAACTTCAAGCGATTTTGTTGAATTGTCTACCCCTATCCATTTTCTGCCAAGTCTATTTGCAACCATTAATGTGCTTCCCGAGCCTGAAAAGCAATCCAAAACTATTGAATTCTCTAAAGAAGAATTCTGAATAATTCTTTCAAGTAAATCATTGTTTTTTTGAGTGGGATATACTACATATGACAAACCTTTATCCTTAAACTCCCAAACATCCTGCATTTTAAATCCTTGATGATCTTTAGCTAATACAATTTTTCTTGGATTACCCGTACTTGACCATTCTATCAAACCTTGTCCATCTAACTCATCAAGAACTGCTCTACTATATCTCCAATGCCTTCCTTTTGGCGGCATTAATCCTTTCCATTCCATACCTGTATCTCCATTTTGAGTTCTACCAGGTGCGTGTATTGGATTCGTGGTGTAGTATCCATATTTGGGATGTTTTTTAGGGAACAATTCTTTCCTTTTTTCCTCGGACATTGGTTCTTTAAAATCATTCCAAATCTGTTTGTCTCTATTTCTCGCATAATACAGAATCATGTCTGAATAATTCCCGTAAGCATTTCTTGAGAAATTTTTAGGATTACACTTAATCCTTGTGATATCATTAATAAAATTCTGATATCCAAATACTTCATCCATTACCATTTTAACATAATGACCTATTTTCTTATCTATATGTAGATAAATACTTCCTCGCTCTGAAAGTAATTCTTTAAGAAGGAACAACCGTTTACGTAAAAATTCCAAAAATTCACTGTCAACTAGTTTGTCGGAATAAGCAGAAACTTCATCAATCGAGTTGAAGTTTTGACCCGTTCCAAAGGGTGGATCAATATATATTAAATCAATCCGTCCTCTATGCGTTTCTAAAAGCTTTTTTAATATAAAGTAGTTGTCTCCAAAAACAAACATATTTTCACAATCCTTTTTGGAGGCTTCAATCAGTCTCAATTCACCATGAATAATTCCGTATAAAATTTCGAACTCGTCTGATTTATCTGGGTAGTCTAAAATGCAATTTTTAGTTTTCCGTAAATATGATATTGATGGTTCCTGGGCGGTGGTATTTTTATTTACAAAATTTTCAAAATCATTTGTAGTAATTCGATAGTTTTTGTTTATTTTGACAGCATTGAGCTCTTTAGATTTGATGTATTTAGAGACAGTTTGTCTAGTAACTTTTAGGTTTTGAGCTACTTCCTCGACAGTAAGAAAACCTGTTTGATTCATATTGACATATTTTTATACAAATTAACGCAATTTAACGTAAATTTACAAGTGACATTGAACAAACGTTAATGAAAAAAGAATTTTTTTTACTGAATCATTTACCAAGTTCTAAAAATCACCCCAACTTCAACAGCACATTTGGATCTGGGCAATTATTTAAGTAAAAGGTTAAATCCTGTTTGCTACAAACCCCGGGATAATCACCTTTATAATCCTCTATATCCCTAATGATTTGAAAATGTAGATGTGGCGGGTAATCGCCGTTTACATTGGCGTCTCCCAAAGTGGCAATCTGCTCACCTTGTTTAAAGGTTTGTCCAACGTTTAACTGTGTAATGGATTCCAGACTTAAATGCCCGTAAAGTGTATGGAATTTTACGCCTTCAATACGATGCTCCAGAATGATTGTTGGTCCATAGTCGCCATCATTGGTATTGTTTTTAAAACTATGAACGGTGGCATCCAAAGGTGTAAATACCGGTGACCTAGCTTCAATCCAAAGGTCCATTCCCAAATGGATGTTGCGCTCGGTTTCTGGGTTGGATTGATTAAAATGAACACTTCGTTGGTAAATGTTGCGCACTTCGTTATAACCTCCAAAAGCAACTTTGGCATTATTGGATTTGATGTATCCAAAAATATAGGTTTCCAAATCCTTCGAACTGGACGTATTAACGCTGTTTAGCCCTTGATTGGTTTTGGAAAGATTCAAAGGAATATAAGCTTGATGAGGAATATTGGAATCCAGAACATGAAGTGGTTTGGAGCTGATTTGGTTGAGGAATGCAGAAAATTGGGCAGATGCCATTTACAATAGTATTTCTTCAAAAATACAACTATCTTTTGTCAATAGGAATGACGAATTTTATATCAAAAGGCTTAGTACACGACAAAATTTTTGACACATTTATTCGGAAGTAACCAATCAGTCCATGAATTATTTTTTAATAGTTTGGTTAAAAGAGTTTTAACCGCAAAGCCCCGACGCTATCAAAAAAAATATGGGTTTAAGCTTGTTTAATCCATAGAAATCGGGGTTAAACAAGGATGCTTATTCTCAATCCTTTGTGCACTTTGTGCATTTTTCTTTGTGTGCTTAGTGGTTACTTTATTCATTGCAAATCAACTATTTGTACATACTGATTGGTTATGTTCGGAATAATATAATTGGCCCCATCCCTAAAGTAAGGTAGATTTTGATTTTTGTCATGTACTAAAATAAAAAGGATACTAAAGAGCAGGGTATGTTTTTAAGGGATAGTATATTTCCTGCCAAGAGATTCCTTCCCGATAGCTATCGGGATGCACAGGAATTTATTTACTGCATCACCACATGACTAAATTTGGCATTGACCACAATCGTTTTGGGGCTGCTCATATTGCCTGTAGAAAAAGTGGACACGGTTTGTTTGGGGTCCTTCTTGGGGTGTGTCAATCGGGAACGGCTGCCCTTATACTGAAGGTTGTAATCGGTTTTGGGCAAATGGATGAGGGCATCGCTGTTTTCAAGAATAATATTAAGATTACTAAATGTATCGGCAATATTGTTGATGGACAGGTCGCCAAAGCTACCATCAATCACGGCATTGCCTGTGACATTATCAATCCCGATATTGGACGAATTGGAATTGAGCACCATTCTGTTGACGGTTTTAATTTGAGCCTTATCCACAAAATTGAGCTTAAGCTCACCCATGTCCCAAGTGTTGATCAACACAGGAGAATAGGACACATTGATGGAAGTCTTGCTTCCACCAATGTGATCTGCTACCAGTGTAGCGTAAGATACATCTCCCTTCAAGTTATTGATGACCGAAGAAAATTTAAGTTCACCATGGCGCACATTCATTTTTAATTTGGCATCTTTTGGCATTTTAATTTTAATGGTCTTCTTAACCTTACTGGTTCGATTTTCGATTGATCTTTCCAATGCTTCACGTCTGTTTTCAACACGTGCCTCACGCTCTTCCATGCGTTCTGCAAGCTCTTTTTCTCGAGCTTGCATACGGTCAGCTCGTGCTTTTTGCTGCTCTTCCATACGTTGTTGAAGTTCTTGGGCCCGCTGTTCCATTACTTTGGCGCGTTCTTCCATTTCCTTGCCGTGTTCCTCTTGCCATTTTTCCATTTTTTTTCCATACTCCTTGGCCCATTTTTCGTCAAACTTTTTACTCCACGCTTCCATTTTGGCCCCGTAGTCCTTTCCGAATTTTTTTCCAAATTCCTCGCCCCAGGCTTCCATTTTTTTCTGATAGGCTTCAAAGTCCACTTCACCAAATTTCTTGGCCCAAGTTCTCATTTTGTCCTTAT
>DASWKU010000147.1:0-11767 GCA_036396455.1 Flavobacteriaceae bacterium | reverse complement strand
ACTCAACTATCAAATATCCCCCATCCAGTTTACGAGACAGAATCCATAAATCAACCGAAAGAACTCAAAAACTTGGAAAACTTATTTCAGAATACCTTGATTTGGAGGCTGAAATTGAACATGAGATGGAGGATGAAGACGTGGAAGACATTGAAAATTTTGATTACGAAGAGGATTTGTCTCCTACTCAAGAGTTTGAAGCTATACCTCCTATTAAAAAACAAGCTTTGACTAAAGATGAACAATTAACCCACAAAGTTATTGCTCAATTAAAAAAAGAAAATGAAGATTTTCTTCAAAATAAAAATGAAGCTAAATTTGATGAAGATGCAAAGGAATAAATTAAAAACATTTTTTTGTATATAGGAACTCCAAAAAAAAAAAATCACAATTTTTTGTTAAATCCCAGAAATTAATTTCAAAAATTTATTCATATTTTTTTTTTCATCCTTCTTTTAACTTATAATGCCTCCAAAAAGATCTAGGCAAGAATCGGCAGAAGAAGAAGCAGCTCTAAGAGCCGCTAAATTAGAAGAAACTATTCGCCGAGAAATTTCTAAAAGAGAAAAAGCAAGAAGAAGGAAAGAAGAACTTGAATTAAAACGAATTGAAAAGGCAGTTCGTGAACAAAAAACCTTTAGGAGGACAAAACCTTTCGTTCCCAGTGATGTTCCTCTTCATCCTTTTAAAAAAGCGAAAACAGTTACTTTTGAACAACAACCCACAATCATTGAACCTGTAGAAGATTTAATTATTAAAATGCCTTCCCCAGATGAAACAGAATGGACCTATTTACTTCCTGAAGAAGAAGAAAAAACTTTACAACAAGAAGAAAAAGTAGAAGAATTTCTAAAACAAGATTTACTAGGTTTACCCCCTTCTTTTCTTACCGATGAGGAACTAGCTATACAAGAACAGTTATTAGCAGATATAGCTAGAGAACAAAAACAATTTGAAATACCAGAAGAAGAAGAAGAAAAAGAAGGAAAACAAGAAAGAGAAGAAGAAGAAGAAAGAAAACAACAAGAAGAAGAAGTAGAAGGTTATGATATTCCTTTTCCTCCTCCAAAAACTAAAGAACAACTACAACAAGAAGAAGAAGAAGAAGAAGCATTTTGGGAACAATATGATATTCCTACTGCAGAAGAAGGACCAACTACCACAGAAGATAGTTTTGATTGGAATGAACCAATAGCTCCCTATCTCTATACCAACTTAGAACGAACTTTACCGGATCAACCTTCTTTTTATCGAAATGCTTTTGAATTTATGAACGATTATTCTAATATAATTTCTAGACCCACAGAAGAACTTAATAAATATTTAAATCATGTAAAAGATGATCCAACAGGACGTAATTTTGAATGTCGCTATGCAGAAAATGGATTTGCTTTTATGGGAACCACCTTCAGTACTCCTGGCACCTATTGGTTTTACGATTCTGTAATTTTTGCTTCTTTATTAGTAGACATGTTTCGAAGAGCTAGAGCCAATCATATTATATTACCTTGTTCTCGTCAAGGAATGGTTCTTCGTATCAATCATACTTGTCCAGTTTCAAGCGAAACTGAAGTTATGGTACATTTACAACATAACACCTTTGCTGTTCCTGAAATTTTTTTTGACGAAGGAAATTATCAAGGAGAAACTATTCTTCGCGATGGAAATCCTACTATATTAAAATTAGAAAAAGGTCACGCACATCCTTTTTTATTAGGAAACGAACAACTTTTTGCTAATATTATTTGTAATTGGATAACTTATCAACTAGAAACTCAACCCACCGAATATAATCATGCTTTGGGTAATATTCGTGCTGTTTATATTTATTTCACAGACCGAAATCGTAAAGCTAATAAACATCATTTTCCTCAACGAAAAGACTATGGATTTCCTATTGAACATGCACCAGATGAATGGAATTATACTGGATATTGTGAAATGACTCGAGGAAAAGTTATTTTTAAACACGGTTATCTTTTACATACGGTTAAAGGAAAAAATGGTTCCTGTTTTTTTCAAGTTGTCAATCTTATCATGAAAAGATATCAAAAAGGTTCAACTGCAGCTCGTCTTATGAAAAAAATTAATTATGAACAAGAAGGTGTTCCCGTTGAAAAAATTGAAGAATTATGCTCCCAATTAAAAATTAATCTAACAGTCCATGGATTCTTGGAAAATGGTATTTTATACAACATGATAACAACTCGTTTAGAAGATACACCTATGTGGGGAGAAATGGTGTACGATGAAGGACATTACTTTTTATTTATTGGTAAAGCTGTGAAAAAGTGGACTCCTAAAGGATTTCTTTGTAAAAATTGTTTTAATTATCACAAAAGTTTACAACATCGTTGCAATAAAATTCCTTGTCAAAATTGTGGTACTCCTATCAACCCAAACAATATAAGCAAACATAAATGTGTTATTACTAGTTGTAATTGGAAAACCTATCAACATTCAAAAACTAAACTAGGGAAACAACATTGTGTAGCCAACATTCAATATATTCGTCATGCACCCGACGTAAACAATTTTATTATTTATGACCTTGAAACTCACCTCAATGATTGTTATACGGAAGATGAACCAGAAACAAAATACAAACATGTTCCTTATAGTTGTGGATGGAAATATCAAGGAGTTTTCCACTGTACCTATGGTTATAATTGCGTTGAATTATTTCTTCGAGAATTGGAAAAACTTCAACTAGAAAAATGTGTTGTCTTAGGTTACAACAATTCTGGCTATGACAATCATTTTATTATCAAGAAATTAATAGAAATGAGTTACACCAATCTTCAATTCATTATGCATGGAGGAGGAAACATCATTAACATGGTTTGGAATACTAATCAAGGAACTAAATATCAATTCTTAGATATCTATCGATTTATTATGGATGGTTCTTTGAAAAGCAATTGTATCGATTTTGGAATAACTATTCGCAAAGGAGCTTTTCCTTATCGCTTTTTAAATAAAAATAAAGATATTTATTATATTGGTGATATTCCTTCAGCAGATTATTGGGAAGAATTGCCTATCACTTACGACGCGAATGAAAAAAATTGGAATTTGAAAGATGAAAACATCAAATATCTACAGCAAGATGTGGAATGTACTTATGAATTATTTAATTCCTTGATTTCTCAATTTTATATTCATTTCCACATCGATATGACCAAATTTATTACTCTTTCTCATTTAACGTATGAACTTTGGTTGTCTTTTATCACCTTAAATCGTCAATTTAAAACTTCCAATGAATGGTTCTTTCCTAGTCCTCGTCCCACTTTATATAATAATATTCCTTTGGTTTTACCTAGTGCTGATCAATATGTGAAAATTGTTTCCGCTACTTATGGAGGACGATGTTATCCTTGGAGAAAAAGATTTATTTCCAAACATTACGAAGCTATTAAAGAAGGAAAAATGACTTACAATGAATTACAAAACGATTATTTAATTGCATGGGATGTTGTTTCTTTATATGCTGCTGCTATGATGGAAAATGAATATCCTTTTGGTAGTTGTTTTGAATTAAGTGAAGAAGAAATCCTTCGATTGAACGAATCTTTAGTTAATATGAGAAAATATACGATGGCTATTTATTACATTCGCTATTCTCCCAACAAAAAATTACTTACTCCCATCTTACCTTCCAAAGAAGTGAAATGGACTACGTTTGGAAAATCTACTTCCAAAGGACTTTCTTGGACTTTAGAGGATGGAATGGGATGGTACACTTCTGTTGATGTAGAAGAAGCTCTTAAATATGATTATAAAATTACTTTTCTAGAGGGAATTTATTGGTCACAAAAATCCAAATTGTTTTATAATTATATGAACATCCTTTTTAATATAAAAAAAAATGCCGAATTGGAAAAAAATAATACTTTACGAAATATTGCTAAATTATTGGCTAACTCTCTTTATGGAAAAATGCTTCAAAAAATTATTACGGAAGAAGCTGCTTTGGTTACCAATTTTGCTGATTATCAACATTTCACCAAAAATAAAATCATTACTGACATTGTTCCTTATAGTTGGGAAGAAAATCAAAGTAATAAACATGCAGCTATTTTCAAAGGACATAAAGTAGACTTTGAAACGAGTATCAACAAACCTACTGCTTTAGGCGCTTTTATTTTATCTTATTCGAGGAAAATTATGAACAATTATTTTGATATCACAGATCCCCATCGATTGACTTCTCCAGAAGCTTCTTTTAAAAACATGCCTTTTTATACCGATACCGATTCTTTTTATTTACAAATGGATGAAAATAAATATTGGGATTTAATGAAATATATTTCAGAAGATGGAAGTAGAATTGGGTTTATTAAAAACGATGAAAAGAAGTTTAAATCGAAAATTATCAAAGCTTATTTTGTCAATCCCAAATGTTATATGGTGGAATATTTAGGTAAGAGATTTTTTTTATTTCTCGAATCAAATAGTTTGGGATGTGAGTTGTTCCATTTGTTCCAACGATCGATTCGAGATAATGATGTTCATCATCAATATCTTCATTTTTTTTCGTCATCTTCAAGTTCTTTATCTCTTTCTCAAGTTCTTTATCTCCTTCTTCTGCTTAAATGCAAATGGAAAACCTAAGCTAAACAATGGAGAACCAAACACCAAATTTATTCCTCCTAATCTTAAATAAATACTTCTCTGGAGGAGAAAAAAATGTATAAACTCCCGAAAAATTCTTCTTTACTTAGAGAAAGAGGATTGTCTGTCTTTCTAATGAAATTATAAACGAATGAACCAAAAAAAGCGGATTGGTGAAGAAAGAAAGGGGGTTTATTTTCCTTGATTTGGTACCAGTAGAATCACCCAAAACGAGATTACATTGCCAGAAGACCACAATATTCACAACCCAAACTATTTGATTCGAGAACTAAAATAAAAAATTTACTAACTCTTTCTCTTACTTAGGAAATGATAATCATACGTTTGTGACTATAAAAAGCAAAGGAATTCCCAAAGGACTTATCAAAGAAAAAATGTTTGAACAAATGATTCGAAATGAACCCACTCCAGAAGTACACTTTGAATCTTTTAGTAAAAATGGAATCAAAAACAATACCACTCCATTCGACATCCATACTATACCATTAAAACGCTCTCTTTCAACTCAATCTTGGGAAGGAAGAGATTTTATAAACGATGAATACATGTCTTCTTATCCCAAAGGATATTTATAATAAATTTTTATTTATAAAATAATTTTTGTTGGATATTTAATAGTAAGATAAGGCCAACTTAATGCTTCATTTGGACCAAGTTCCACAGCGTCTGAATTGATAACTCCAGTAACAATATTAGTACGAAATTCACCACCCCATCGCAATCGTCCATCCGCAAGAATATAAAGGGGCCAGATTCTAGAATCAGCATCAACAAAAGCATTTAAAATCCAACGATACTCGCCTACTCCATCTGAAATAGGTCGATATTCTAAAGGTAGAGCATTCATTGTTTCAGGTCGACCATCGGCAGGACCAGGATTAGGAAATCCTACTGCTATTCCTTGAAGAGTTAACGAAACAACACCGTTGTAATCTTTTTGTAAGAAAGCAGTGGTAGTGAAAGCGTTGTCTGGACCATCAGGATTAGTAGGATAGTGCCAATTGAGAAGAAAGGCTTGCTCGGTAGGATCTTGAGCGGTAAGAGTTCCTGCTATGTTGACATTATTAAACCAAACATTTTTCCAATCGTTTGGAGTAGTGCCTTGTTGTAAAAAATTCGAAATACTCATTTTCAATTTTTTTTAAAAACTAACTAAAATAGAAGCCTATATATAAGGAACAGTAAAACCTGATAGTTTCTGAAATTTTATTAAAATGTCGTTAGAAAAAAAAATCATATTAATTTTAGAACGAATCAAACAAAAATATTGTGAACAACAAATGTATGGTGGTAGTTTTAAAAACCTCAGCGCCTCAGAGGCGTCTGCTGTGGCAATGGGAAACCCTAGACAAATGTATATCTCAAAAACATTACGAGGTCATTTAGACAATCTTAAACGACGAGGAGTAAATATAAAAAACATTAGTAAAGACGCAATTGTCGACGCTATCAAAGCTATCAATCTTCAATATTCTGCACCTACTGTGGCTAAATATGTACGAAGAAGAATTCAAGGAATGCAAACAGGGCGAGAATATCGTATTCCTAAAAGATATGAAAAACGAGTTAATTATCTCGCCAAATATCCTGGTTCTGTTGGAAGACATTATGATATTGAAGAAATTCTTCGAAGAGGAGTGCGAGGTTATGGATTAAATGAATTTTATGGAACGGGATATAGTTTTCCTACTAAAGATGGAAGTTATCAAAAATTTACTATGCCTGATAATCTTTTAAATCCTTATCAACGCTATGTTCGACACAACTTTAAAGCAGCGGAAGCTGCTACTACAAATCAGTGGGCGGATAAACCTCAAAAAGCAAAAATGGGAATAATTATGAGGACTATAGCTGCTAAATATCAACAAGACAAAATGCAAAATCCTGAATCCTTTCTACATTCACCTCGATATGGAGCAAAACTCAACTGGCCTTCTTATTTTGTAGCAACAAAAGCACCAAAATTCCAATGGGGTGGAAAGAGAAAATTTGGTAGTGAATATATGGGATCCCCTCCTATATCAATTCCTGGTGGAACCCCTCCTATAGGTCCTATATCAATTCCTCCACTTTCAGGATTGACTAAAGAATCAGTAGAACCAATGGAGGAAGCATCACCACTAGAAGAATTATTTCTTGAGGTAAGGCCACAGGGTAAATTCGACAAGAGGGCAAAAGAAACAATAGCATTTTTCGTGGCTGAACTCAAAAAAGGCGGAAAACCTGCACCACAAAAACAATACGATAAAGAAATGTTACAAGTTGCTACTCTAGTTATGAGAAATCCAACTTTGTATGGATTTGGATTTGGCGGGTATGGATTTGGCGGGTATGGATTAAGTGGAGGGCAAGTGCTCTCTATTAATAGACGATTACAAGATTATTAAGTTAAAATTAGGGATGAATAAAATTATTTTTTGTAAAATTTTCAAAAATTTCAAAACAATGTTTTCTTTTAAACATGGAACACCTTTTAGTATTATAAATGGAGGTCAATATGATGATAAAATTTTGTATTATGATGAGGAAGATAGTACAGATGAAATCATAGAAATGGACCCCATACAAGTTTTACGAAAAAACGACTTTTTTAAAAATAATACAAAAACCAAACGTAAATATAATAATTTTCTAACACAATTTAAAAAAAATCCAACGTATGATACGATTGCTTATGATATCATTGCTCAACGAAAAGGAAAAGAATTGGATTTTGTCACAGGAGAAAGTTTAGATTTAATACCTAATTATATTTCGGTAGATAAAAGAACTACTGTATACATTACTGGACCTTCAGGAACAGGAAAAACATATTTTGCTTGTCAATTTTTACGAAGATATAAAGAAGCTTTTCCTGATAGACCTATATATATTTTTACAAATGCTGTGGATGATCCTACCATTAAAGAATGTTCCAATTTTTCTCCTCATTTAATTAATCTTCGCGAAACAATAACAAATGAAAAAGGAAAAGAAAAATATAAATTATTAGAACAACCTTTAGCTCCTGACGATTTTGAAGATTGTGCTGTATTGTTTGATGATATTCAATACATTGAACATAAAGAGTTACGAAAAAATTTGCTTACTTTACACGATGCTTTATTAGGATGTGGACGAAAAAAAAATGTAACAGTGGTTATTACTTCCCAAACAGTGACTGATTATTTACGAACACGATTGATTTTAAATGAGTCCGAATGGGTGGTTATTTACCCAAAATCAGGGTTGACTCGAGGGTTAGATTATTTTTTTCGATCTTACTTAGGAATTAAAGAAAAATCTGAAATTATGAAACGAATTTTACATGCACCTAGTCGTTGGGTATGTCTTCATACTAGAAATCCACAATTTGCTTTTTATACTTCAGGAGGATTTATGTTTAATTATGGCTATCAATGAAGAAGAATTGTTACACGAAATTAAAAAACCTACAACAGCAAAAGATTTAGAAGAATTATTACCTGGAATTAATATTATTATGTATGATGATATTAAAAAGTATAAATCGATATATCATTTGATTGGAATTAATAAACGAGTTATTATTTTTTATCGATGGGCAACTACTTCAGGACATTGGACTTTATTATTTCAACGACCGGATTGTTCTATTGAATTTTTTTGTTCTTACGGAATGATGCCTGACGAACAAAGTAAATACATCAACGATGATTTTTGGGATAAAGGATATTTGACCGATATGTTATATAAACTTTCTCAAGAAGGCGTAGACATACATTTTAATAAATTTCCTTTTCAAACGGTAGAAATTCCTTTGGGAACTTGTGGGCAGTGGTGTATTTTACGCTATTTATTGGGATTTTTCACTATTGATGATTTTGTGAAATTTTTTGAAACTTTTAATTATATTGATAAAAATGTAATTTGTTTAGCATTATTAAAAATATGGAAATCATAATAAATGGATAATATTTATTTAAACGTTACCATTCCCAATTTAACGAAGGAGCCTATTTTGGCTCGTTTTGAACAGAATCGAAATGTGGCAATAGTCAATGATATGTCAAAATATGAAATGTCAATTATTCGATTTTATATTCCTGGAACGTTGATTCCCTTGTTAAATTTAAAGGAAGGTATACCTTATTGGGTTACTATTGAAGACAATACAGGATTGAAATTTTCTACCAAATTGGAATATATTAATGATTCTGTTTTAAATGTTAAAAATGAAATTAATTATTATGAAACGATGGTACGAATGTTTAATTTAGCTTTGGCTGCTTCGTGGGTGGCTTCTGGTGGAGATGTAGCTCATACACCTGTGTTGTTTTTTTGTCCTGCGAAAAGAATTTTTGCATTTAATATACGAGAAAATACCATGTATCCAGCTGATTTAACAGGAAGAAAATTATGGATTAATTATGATTTGTATTTATTGTTTGATGGATTTGCTGGAGAATTTAATGGATTTAACGAAGTCGACTTTAGAGATTTTAATATATGGATGAATCGCTCCGTGGATGTCAATGAACCTGTCAATAATCGAGTTATTACTTATCAAGAAAGTAGTAATTTGTATTTATGGCCGGATTTGCAACGAATAACTTTTATTTCAGGCAGTATGATGATTCGAAATGAATACCAATTGGGATTTACAGGAGTGGATGAAATGATACCAATATTAACGGATTTTGAACCGATTGTAGATGAAGAATTTAAAGTGAAAGACATCTATCAATATTATCCACAAGGACCATGGAGATGGATTGATATGATTGGTACTGGACCTTTAGTGAAATTGGATGGAGCTATTTACTATCAAACTAAAGATATGCAGTTTAAACCTATTATGATTCCACCGGGGCGAAGTGTTTCCTTCAAATTAGTGTTTCGTAAAAAAAATAAAAATAACAGTTACGGAGAAGAATAAATTGTAAATAAAATTAAATATTAAAATCAAAAAATGTCACAAATTGTACCATATATTGTGCAAGATCCTATCGTTGCACTAAAACAGACGAAGGAATATTTTATTACCAAAGGTGCAAGGCAAACAACACATTTGCCGATTCCTTCGATTTCATTTTCGAATAGTACCATTCAATTTTCAGCACCACCTCCGTCGCCTGACATTATTATTGATAGAATTGTACAAATTGGAGTACCTTTTGAAATTACTTTTAAAAGTGCAAATCCTCCTGGAGGTACACCTTTATTGAGATATGGAACACATGATTCTTTGCGAGCTTTTCCTTTGTCTCAAATATTTCAAACAGTAGCTGTGACCTTTAATAATAATACAGTGTCGTTAAATTACAATGATTTATATCCTGAATTATTTCGTTATCAAGAGCGAAAAACTTTTGAAACATCAGAATGGTCAAAGACAGTGACCTATCCAGATTGTTTCCAACGATATGAAGATGGAGTAGGAACTTCGAGAAATGCTTTGTCAGGATATAATGATTCGTCTTTAACAGAAGTAAAAAGAGGATGCTTTTTTGTGAATATAATTAAAAATGATTCGGATGAAGCTATTGTTAGTGCTTATGTGCAAGAACCTATTTTTATGTCTCCTTTTTATTTTGGTTGTGATCGAAAACCAGGATTCTTTGGATTGCAGACATGGAATTTTACGTTTAATTTGGATAGCAAGTTGGAACGACTTTGGTCTCATATTAATACAGCTCCAGACCATGTAGTGACGAGTACTTCAGTTAAGATTGGAGGAACTGTGACGGGAAATGTGCAAGAAAGTTTACCGACTTTGTATTTTTCATATTACACTCCTTTTCCAGAAAGTATGCCTCCTCCTATCAATGTGTATGATTATTTTGACATCAATCGATACCCTACGGATAATAATGTAGTACAAGCACCTAATACGGAATTTACTATTTCTTCCCAAAATATTCAATTCAATTCTATTCCTAAACGAATTTATTTGTATGCGCGAAGAAAAAATAGTGAAAGAACTATGATGACTACTGATACGACAGCAGTAATTCGACAATGTGTTTTGAATTGGGATAATTTATCAGGACAGTTTTCTTCAGCTTCACAA
Organism: Flavobacteriaceae bacterium; assembly: GCA_036396455.1. Taxonomy (GTDB): domain Bacteria; phylum Bacteroidota; class Bacteroidia; order Flavobacteriales; family Flavobacteriaceae; genus Geojedonia. The sequence goes on along the minus strand of DASWKU010000147.1, from coordinate 1,098 downwards.
AGAGATTTGTATGATATTTCTATTAATAATGGGTTTAATGGGTCTTGGGAAGATTGGTTGGGTATGGCTGGAGACAGTCGATTTGGTACTGTTGCTACTGCTGGTTCTATGTTATGTTTGGAATTTGGGAACGATATTGTTTTGAAGGATGATCAAGCTCCAGGAATGAATGGAACATTTCAATTGCAAGTGACATTAACTTTTTTCAATGTTAATCCAGATGTGGCAGGAGTAACTTACACTTTGTATATTGTTCCAATATTTGAAGGAGTGTTTTCTATTGGAAGAAATATGGCAGAAAGAAGTATTGGAGTAGTGACTGCTGATGAAGTTCGAGGTTCTTCAAGTTGGCCATTGAAAGACTACAAACAAATTAAAAATATTTACGGAGGTAATTTGTTTGGTAATATTGCTAGTTTTCTGGAAAAGGCGGAGCCTTATGTTACTACCGGGATGATGTTAGGAAAGCAACTGTTACCATTATTGTCATCTGGGTCGGGATTTCAAGTAACTCCACAAGAATCTCGAAAAAGAAGAGAGCATCCTTTTTCTAGTGAAGAAGGGGGACAGTTGCTCTCGGTGGATGAATTAAGAAAAAACAAAAAAAGATATTTTGATGAAGAACAAGAATTGGAAGAATAAAAATTTTATTGTTTAAAAAACAAAAAAAGAATTTTTTTTTTTAATTTAAATCGAGGACGTAGTCGTCCACCCATTCAGGCATTCCAACAAAACGGAAGAGAAATTCACAATTTAATTGGAAAGAGTACATGAGCCAATATTCATCAGAGGACATAGTAGTGTCCGGGTGTAGAAAGATTTCCCTTAAAATGAAGTTCCGGAACACGGGCTCTGTTTGAACTAATTCTAAAAAGCCGGGGAAATAGTTGGTGGAAGTGGCTATTTTTAAAATGGAGCACACATGAGCATAGCAGTTGCGGACAGACATCGCAACGTTAAGAGGAGTGAAGTGGTTCCAGACATCCTGGGAAGTACAAAGTTGCATGGGGATAGACATTAAAAAGAAAAAATAATTTTTTGATAAAAATTTAGAATTTAAATCTATTGATGACCTTAACACTTAAATCTAGTCATATT
>DASWKU010000146.1:0-3437 GCA_036396455.1 Flavobacteriaceae bacterium | reverse complement strand
TCTCAAGAAAAACAGCACGGTTTTACGATGCTTTACCTTTTGAACATCTAGTGGAAAGTGTTTCAAAATTGCTTTCAAAACGGGGCGTTTTTTCAGTGATTCTTCCCTTTCAGGAAGAAGAAAACTTTCTGGCCTTGGCTTCAAAGGTCAATTTATTTTCTTTTCGGATATTGCATGTCAAAGGCAATCCTTCTTCAGAAATCAAAAGAAGTCTTATCGCTTTTTCCTTTAACAAAAAGGATATTAAAACAGAAGACCTTATTATTGAAACTTCAAGACATGTGTATACCAAGGATTACATCGACCTCACCAAAGGTTTTTATTTAAAAATGTAGTCATTTATTTTTCCCGCTTTTGCCATTGCATCAATAAATAAAAAGGAATGCCCGACAACAATAACATAAATCCATAAAATGTGGTGTCTCTACCCGAACCCCAAATCGCCCATAAAGAATAGGCAAATCCAAGACTTCCCAACACAAAGGTTTTTATCCAACTATTGGCATGTAATTTTTTCTCGATAATAATTAAAATATAGGCTGCGGAAGTAAATAAGAAAGGTACCAAAGCGGCAAAAACAGAGATTTCAACTATAAACTGAAATTGATCGACCAATCCTCCACCATAACTTATTAGTAACATCATACTGGTCAAGGCACTTCCTATGATAAGTCCAAAAACTGGGGCACCTTTTTTATTTTCTTTCTTAAAAATCCTTGGGAACAATTCATCTTTTGCCGTGGCCAATGGTATTTGAGCGACCATTAACACCCATCCATTCATCACCCCAAGCCCAGAAATAATCACACCTATAGCTACAAAATAACCGCCGAAATCTCCTGCAATAAGTTGGGCGGCATCTGCAAAGGGTTTAGGGGAACCCTGCAGCATATCATTGGGCAGAATCCCAAACAAAACCACAGTACTTAAAATATACACAACGGTTGTTAAAATCGTACCTATCATAGTGGCTCTAGGAACTGTAACTTCTGGGTCTTTTACGTTTGCAGCTGGAATACATGCGCATTCAAGACCTAAAAACGCATAAAGGGTAATGACGGCAACAGCAGGAAACGTGGCAAAATCACTTTCTGTAGTTAAGTTAAATGCTGGAAAATTGTCCAATTTAAAGAAGAATAAACCCACGATGATAACAAAGGCCAAGGGGAGCAATTTCAATGCTGTAGTAACCACTTGAACCTTCCCCGACTCTTTTATTCCCCTTGAATTTATCCAAGTGAATAGCCAAATTATTCCAAGTCCAACAAATAATTGATAAAAAGAATTCGAGTCTAAAACAGGAAAAAAGAAACTCAAAGCGCCAACGACAGCAATGGCAATCGCTCCATTACCTACCCAAATACAAATCCAATAGCCCCAAGCCACCAAAAAGCCGATAAAATCTCCAAATCCCGCTCTGGAATAGGCATAGGGCCCACCGCTTTTATTGACGATAATTTTGCTGAAATTGCTAAATATTTTGGCCAGAACCAAGGAACCGGCCGCTGTAAATATCCAACCCAATAAACTAATGCTTCCAAATTTGGCCAATGCCGCTGGCAATACAAAAATACCAACACCTATCATATTGCCCACGACCAAGGATGTTGTTGTGATCAAACCAATTTTTTGAGATTTTTCCTCCATAGTTAAAACGTGTTTAGTAATATTATTTTGTGTTTGGGAACAGCTAAATGTACAATTATTTAAAATATTATTTTCATCTGTCAATATTTATTGCTTTTTCAATGGTCAGACCTGTCTGCCCTGTCTGGCAGGCAGGCGACAGGCAGGTGGAATGCCTTACATCATATCGTCCCGATAAATATCGGGAGGTAAACCGAAATTTGGTTATGGCATTTCAAAAGAGGTCTAAAGTTCAAGCCATCATTTATTTCACCTGTAAAAACTGCTTTTGATTTTTATAGATTTCTCATTTTATATTTACCCTTTTGATAACTTATGGTTAAATTTGTCAACCATTAAAACTAACACATGAAACATCCATTCTCAATCTTTAAATATATAGAAAGATGATTATTTGGATGTTCTCCCGAACCGTCGTGATGACCGTTGAAAAAACAATAAATATTAGCACATGAAACCAGATTTATTCCAAGCACCGGATTACTATAATCTTGATGGACTTTTGACTGAAGAACATAAATTGGTGCGCGATGCTGCAAGAGCATGGGTGAAACGTGCAGTCTCTCCAATTATTGAGGAGTATGCACAAAGAGCAGAATTTCCAACCCAAATCATCAATGGTTTGGCCGAAATTGGTGCGTTCGGGCCCTACATTCCGATTGAGTATGGCGGTGCTGGTCTGGACCAAATTAGTTACGGACTGATCATGCAGGAAATAGAACGTGGTGACTCCGGTGTTCGCAGTACGGCTTCGGTGCAATCCTCTTTGGTGATGTATCCCATCTGGAAATATGGTACCGAAGAACAACGTCAAAAATACTTGCCAAAATTGGCGACCGGCGAGTGGATGGGCTGTTTTGGTTTGACAGAACCTGACCATGGTAGCAATCCTGGGGATATGGTGACCAACTTTAAGGACAAGGGCGATCATTACCTGTTGAACGGTGCCAAAATGTGGATCAGCAACGCACCGTTTGCACAGGTGGCCGTGGTGTGGGCAAAAGACGAAAGCGGGCGTATCCATGGACTACTTGTTGAACGTGGCATGGAAGGATTTTCCACACCAGAAACCCATAACAAATGGTCGTTGAGAGCCTCTTCAACCGGTGAACTTATTTTTGACAATGTCAAAGTTCCAAAAGAAAATATATTGCCCAACAAATCAGGCTTGGGAGCGCCGCTGGGTTGTTTGGATTCGGCACGTTATGGCATTGCTTGGGGCGCCATTGGTGCGGCCATGGATTGTTACGACACGGCGTTGCGTTACAGCAAGGAACGTATGCAATTTGGAAAACCCATTGGACAGTTCCAGTTACAGCAAAAAAAACTGGCCGAAATGATTACCGAAATTACCAAGGCCCAATTATTGACCTGGCGATTGGGTGTGTTGCGCAACGAAGGCAAAGCCACTACCGCACAAATATCGATGGCAAAACGCAACAATGTGAACATGGCCATTACCATTGCCAGGGAAGCAAGGCAAATACTTGGTGGCATGGGCATCACCGGTGAATACAGCATCATGCGCCACTCCATGAACTTGGAAAGTGTGATTACCTATGAAGGGACACATGACATCCATTTATTGATAACCGGTTTGGATATTACGGGGTTGAATGCGTTTAAGTAAACCGTAATCTTATGTTTTAAGAATTCAACCCTTTCAGAGTTCAACCCTTTCTTCAACCCTTTCAGAGTTTTGAACTCTGAAAGAGTTTTTAATAACAAGCTTTGATAGATGCACAAACCTTGATTTAACCACTTCACCCTCTATTGCTCTTAGCATCCAT
>DASWKU010000145.1:0-15468 GCA_036396455.1 Flavobacteriaceae bacterium | reverse complement strand
AGTTTTTGACTATTTAAAGTATATTAAAAACCAGGACGATTGGTCGCCTTGGAAAAAGAAAGATCCCAATATGAAGCAATTCTTCGAAGGAACCGATGGTGAAATAGGTTTTATTTCCAAATGGGAAGGCGATAAGGCCGTTGGAATGGGTGAACAGGAAATCAAAAGAATTGTTGAAAATGAAAGCATCGAAACGGAATTACGATTTTTAAAACCTTGGAAATCGCAGTCGGATGCCTATTTAAGGGTAGTGGGCTTGGACAACCAACAGACCAATGTCACATGGGGGTTTTCTGGAAGAAATAAATTTCCATTCAGTATTTTTATGTTGTTCATGAATATGGACAAAGCGGTTGGTAAAGATTTTGAAGAAGGCCTTAGCAATTTAAAACAACAACTGGAAAATTAATAAAATATGAAGCCAAATATGGTAGGGTGGTTCGAGATTCCTGTAAGTGACATGGACAGGGCCAAAACATTTTATGAAACCGTTTTTCAGGTAGAAATTCAGGTCATGGATTTTGGTGAATTGTTAATGGGTTGGTTTCCCAGCCAAGGTGCCGAAGCTTATGGCTCTCCGGGGACATTGATAAAACAGGAATCCTATATCCCTAGCAAAGAGGGCACCTTGGTCTATTTTATGTGCAAGGACGTTCAAAATGAGTTGGATAGAATTGAAGCTGCCGGAGGAAAAATATACCAGAACAAAAAACAAATTTCACCGGAGTATGGTTATATGGGTGTGTTTATTGATACCGAAGGGAATCGTGTGGCCTTGCATTCAATGCAGTGATTAAAATCTATTGGATTTACTGCGGCTCAATACCTTGTATTCTTCATAACATTCGCTAATGGCATCGAGGACTTGGAGATCATTGGCGGTTTCTATAAAGTCACGGGAATAATTGCATTGGTTGATGATTTCATCCAAGTCATAACGATCTACATCGAGCAATACCATAAGCATTTCCCTATCAAATCTTGAGGCGAGTTGATTTCTTATTTGATCGTCTTGTTTCATTTGCTTGAGCTTACGTAATTCTTTAGGTTTTTTGCCAAACATATTGTATAGAAAATCAGCTGGATTAAATACAGCACCCAAAACTTTGGTCACAGCATTGGGAGATCGGTTTCCTGCCTCATAGCCCTTATTGGACAGACCCGAAATACTATACCTGTAATTACTTTTTAAAGGAACCTGTTTGACATCAACCTCAAGATATCCGGTTAACCTTAATTGATTGACCACCACTTCTTCCAACGCTAATGCCAATTCGGTCATTTCAATTTGGGTGTCACCAAACTTCAACCAGTCGTTTGTTACCCTAACTTTAATGGATTTATAGCCTAAATATGAAAAATGTAAGGTGTCATTGGCTTTTGCCCTAATTTCAAAAGCACCAGTTTCATCGGTTGCAGTCCCTATGACCTGATTTAAATTCACAATGTTTACGCCTTCCAAAGGTTGATCGGTACTGGTACTGATAACAATTCCTTTTACAGACGTTTCCTTCTGTGCAAAACCGAAAAGTGTTGCAAAACAAAAGGAAACAAGTAGGAATACCTTCTTCATAGAAATTTTTATGCTATAAAAGTAGTAAACAAAAAATAAAAATGCTGAAAACCCTTCAAATTTGACTAAATATTAACAAGATGGTCAAAATCAAAAACCCCAATACATTTGCCTTGGGGTTTTTGATAACTATTTAATCTCTTCGTCTTGAACGTCTTGGTCTATCAAAGCTAGAGGCACTGGATTTAAACTCTGCGCTTTTTTGCCTTGGTTTTGAATCACGATCTGGACGTCTTCGTTCGCCTCTGTTTCCACCACCTCTGGAACTTGAAAACCGTTCGCCTCTAGGTTTGTCATCACGTCTGCGATTTCCTCCATCACGACGACCGCCACTTCTGCCTCCTCGATTTCTACCGCCTTTATCTTCACTGACTTCAACGTTTACAAAGCGCCCTTCGTGTTTAAAATCTTTAAAAAAGCCCAAAACCTTTTCTTGAAGTGAACTGTCTGTAGTAAAAAATGAAAAGCTATCCTTAACATCGACCTTAAATACATCGTCCCGACCAAGTTCGAGAACTTCTTTTAAAAAGTCCTTTAGGTTCATCCAATCATATCCGTCTTTTTTACCCACATTGATAAAATAGCGGGTGTCATTTCCATTACTTCCAAAGTCTCGATCACCATCACGACTGACTTCGCTTGGTCCATCAACGTTCAGATTTTTTGATTTATTGTAATAATCAAAGAAACGCGTAAACTCCACCGAAAAGAATTTTTTGATCAATTCGTCTTTGGTGGTCTCTTCAAATAAGGCATTTATACTGGTTAAATACTTATCAATTTCGTGATTGATTTCGGTATTATGGATCTTATTGGCAAGTGACATTAATTGCACTTCACAAATTTCCATACCATCTGGAATGTCCTTTCTTACGAAATTCTTCTTAATGATGCGTTCAATGCTTTTTATTTTTCGAACCTCACTTTTTGAAACAATGACCATGGAGACACCCGTTTTTCCGGCACGTCCAGTACGTCCAGAGCGGTGTGTATAGGTTTCAATCTCATCCGGCAATTGATAATTGATGACATGCGTGATATCTTCCACATCTATACCACGTGCCGCAACATCGGTGGCCACAAGCATTTGTATTTGTTGGTTTCTGAACGATTTCATGACCATATCCCGTTGGCTTTGGCTTAAATCGCCATGTAGGGCACCTGCACTATAACCATCTTCAATAAGTTGTTCTGCAATTTTTTGGGTATCGCGTTTGGTTCGGCAAAAAATTAGAGAAAAGATATCGGGATTGGCATCGGCCAAACGTTTTAAGGCCGAATAACGGTCACGGGAATTCACCAAATAGTATTCATGGGACACCTGATTGGTGCTTTCGTTTTTATTTCCCACTGTAATCTCAACAGGATTTTGCATGAACCTTTTGGCAATGGTTGCCACTTCCTGGGGCATGGTTGCAGAAAATAACCATGTATTTTTTTCTTTAGGCGTATAGGATAAAATATCGGTGATATCTTCATAAAATCCCATATTGAGCATCTCATCGGCCTCATCCAAGACCGCATATTCAATATTCGAAATGTCTACCATTTTTCGGTTGATCATATCTTTCATTCTCCCGGGAGTTGCCACAATAATTTGTGCTCCACGTTTTACGTCCCTAGCTTGGTCTGTTATACTGGCACCACCATAAATGGCCACCACATTAAGGCCTTTTAGGTATTTACCATAAAGCTTCATTTCATTGGTAATCTGCAAACAAAGTTCGCGGGTAGGTGATAGGATAAGCCCTTGTGTAGTCCTGCTGTCCACATCAATTTTTTGAAGCATGGGAAAACCAAAAGCTGCGGTTTTGCCCGTGCCTGTTTGTGCCAATGAAACCAAATCGGTGTCTTGCTCCAATAAAATGGGAATGGTTTTTTCTTGAACTTCACTAGGCGTTTCAAAGCCTAAATCGGTAATGGCGTGCAATAGATCTTCAGTAAGACCTAAATTTTGGAATGTGTTCATTCTGTTGTTTTAAGTATTCGATTATGTTTTGTGGTGTTACAAAAGAAGCGAATCGACATACTTAAACCTAAACTTCCGGTAACACATCCTCACCCTGAGGAATTTAAAACCCAATTTTATTTTTGGGTTTCAGTCGGCAAAGATACACTTTTTATTCCTGTGAAAGCAAGAATCTTAAAAAAAATATTTTATAGGGTCAATTGCTTGATTTTTAACCATGTAGTTTGTAATTCAAATAGAATTTAAAAACGTCACAAGTTGAGAAACCGCATTTCCACGATGGCTAATCCTATTTTTTTCATTCAAGGACAGTTCGGCAAACGTTTTGGTATCACCTTTGGCCTTAAAAATAGGGTCGTATCCGAAACCGCTTTTCCCTCGCTTTGTTTTGGTGATTTCACCTTTGCAAATTCCTGTAAAGATTTCCAATTTGCTATTTAAATGTAAGGCGATCACGGTTTTAAATTGTGCGGTCCGGTTGGGATTGTTCTCAAGTGCCTTCAAGAGTTTGTTCATATTATCGTTTGCATTGCGTTGTTCCCCGGCATAACGTGCAGAATGTACTCCAGGCGCACCATTCAATGCTAAAACCTCAAGCCCGGTATCATCCGCAAAACAGTCATATCCATACTTGTTTTTGATATATTCCACTTTTTGAATGGCATTGCCTTCAATAGTGGTCTGTGTTTCCGGGATGTCTTCAAGACAACCAATATCTGCGAGACTTAATAGTTTAATATGTTTGGGGATTAAGCTTTCAACCTCTTTTAGTTTGTTGAGATTATTGGTGGCGAAAACAAGTTGCATTGTACATTCATTTATAAAAACCAAAAATACCACTAATTGATTTAAACAAAAAAATAAGTTAACTTCGTTCGGTTGACAATAAAGAATAGGTATCATCAAAATAATAATTCATGAAAAATTTAAAGCTAATTTTAGTCGTTTTGGTAATCGTTTTTGGTTCTGAAAATTATTATGCCCAAGATTGGGCCAATTTGAAACGCTTTCAAGACGAGAATGCCCAATTATCAATTCCCAATTCCGGTCAGCAACGCATTGTGTTTATGGGCAACTCCATTACCGAGGGTTGGATCAAAAGCCGGCCTGGGTTTTTTGAGGGTAAACCCTATATCAATCGTGGTATAGGTGGACAAACAACGCCTCAAATGCTATTGCGCTTTAGGCAGGATGTTATCGATTTGAAACCATCGGCAGTAGTGATACTTGCAGGTATCAATGATATAGCTGGAAATACAGGGCCTTCAACTATTGAAATGATAAAGGACAATCTTGTTTCCATGGCTGAACTGGCAATGACCAATAACATTAAAGTGGTTTTATGTTCTGTGCTTCCCGCAAAGGATTTTCCTTGGCGCCCGGGATTGGAACCTGCTGAAAAGGTCATAAAACTCAACACGTTGTTGCAGTCTTACGCTGAAGAACATCATTTGGTTTATGTGGATTATTTTTCTGCTATGGTGGATGGATCCAATGGTTTAAGGGAAGATTTGGGGAGCGATGGTGTGCATCCCAATGCTTTGGGATATTCGATTATGGAGCCCATTGTGGAAGAAGGAATTGCAAAAGCGCTTAAACAAAATTAAATCTTAAATCAATTTTATTGCTAAAAAGAAACACCACTGTGAGAAACCTTCAACCTTATTATAATCAGTGGTTTATTAGCGAATAAAAAGTTATCTTTGAATAAAGCCGATTTGAAAAATTACTAATAAATTCGAAATCATGAAAAAAATATTTTTGTTAATGGGATTGATTACAATCCTATCATGTAATCAAAAAGACAAAATGTCTAATCGGTTAGGGATAGTTGAGTTTGAAGTCTATGGAAATGAATTGGCCCAATCGCACTTTGAAAAGGGGCTATTGTTGCTTCATAGTTTTGAATACGAAGATTCAAGGGAAGAATTTATTAAGGCACAAGAAGCCGATTCCGAAATGGCCATGGCCTATTGGGGCGAAGCCATGACCTACAATCACAGTATCTGGAGCGAACAAGATTATGAAAGCGGTTTTGCAGTGGTCCAAAAAATTGACTCCATGGATCATTTGGATAAAGTATCGACAACCGAATTAGGTTTTATCGAAGCCATTAAAATTTTATACAAGCCCAAAACACCAAAAAATGAAAGGGACATTGCCTATAAGGATTATATGAAAAGCCTTTATGAAAAACAATCAAACAACAATGAACTGGCTGCATTTTATGCCATATCCTTATTGGGATCGGTGGCTGAAGGCAGAAATGATTCCATTTATGGATTGGGAGCCGAGGTTTCCAAAAAAGTTCTAAAAACCAATCCTAATCATCCTGGGGCACTTCATTATTTAATACATTCGTATGACGATCCCGCACATGCCAAATTGGCCTTTGATGCCGCCGATGCCTATGCAAAAGTTGCTCCAGATGCCAGTCATGCCTTGCACATGCCTTCTCACATCTATGTCGCCTTGGGTATGTGGGACAAGGTTATAAGTTCAAACGTTCATTCGTATCAAGCTAGCATAAATAGAATGGAGCGAAAAAAGCTTGGTAATGATGCTAGGGGTTACCATGCCTTTCATTGGTTGGAGTATGGGTATTTGCAAACCAATGAGTTCGAAAAAGCCAAACAAATGGTGTTGGAACTAGAACAATATGTTAAGGAAACACCTTCAGGTAGGGGACGCGTACATTTGGTGTTTCTGAAAGGCACCTATTTGGTGGAAACCAATGATTGGGAATCTCCAATTGCAGATATTGAAGTGGATGTAGCAGACCTAAATATTACCGTTCAGTCGCAATATCTTTTTTTGGATGGCTATAAAGCCTTTGTGAACAAAGACCAACAAAAATTAAATGAAGTCATTGATGCACTGGGCGATAAAATCCAAAAGGAATCTTTATTGGTGGATTATATGGACGACGGCTATAGCGTATGTACCAGTCCGTCCAGAAGTGTACCAACACAAAGCAATATTAATGAGTCCTTGGTGATGTTGATGCAGTTAAGAGCCATCAAAGCATGGTTAAATAACGATGCCGTGGAGACCGAGCGTTTGATAAAAGAATCCATTGACATCGAAAACAAATTAAGTTACAGTTATGGGCCTCCTGTCATACAAAAACCCACACACGAGTTGTATGCAGAATGGTTGTTAAGCCAAAACAGGTTTGATGAAGCCATCATCCAATTTGATTTGACGCTCGAAATGGCAACCAATAGAAGACTGGCACTAGAGGGTAAAAAACAGGCGATGTCTTCAATTTAGTCCTATTTATAGTAGATAAGCTTCAAAAAAATTAATTAAAAGAACTTCATATGAAAAACTTCACTTTTATACTGGCTTTTACAGTATTAACATTTTCCGGTTGTAAGAATTCCGAACAGCAAACCGATCAAAACAACGATTGCACTTCTGATTATTTTGACTATTCGGGAAGCGATGACCAATTTACCGGGGGCATAAACATGATTCCCATTACAACTCCAAAAGGCACGTTTAAGGTTTGGACCAAACGTGTTGGCAACAATCCAAAAATGAAGGTATTGCTTCTTCATGGTGGCCCAGGGTTCACTCACGAAGCTTTCGAATGCTTTGATGGGTTTTTACCTAATGAAGGGATTGAATACTATTATTATGACCAATTGGATTCCTACTACAGTGATCAGCCCAAAGATTCCACTTTATGGACAACTGAACGTTTTGTGGAGGAAGTAGAACAAGTGAGACAAGCGTTGCAACTCACCAAAGACAATTTTTATTTATACGGACAATCATGGGGAGGAATGTTGGCCATGGAATATGCATTAAAGTACCAGCAGAACTTAAAGGGCCTTGTGATTTCAAATATGATGGCAAGCCTTCCTGAATATGAAAAGTATGCCGCTGAAGTTTTGGGACCACAATTGCCACCAGAAGTTCTTAAAGAAATCAAGGAAATGGAAGCCAATAAGGATTTTGGAAACCCTAGGTATGAAGAATTGGTCATGGAGCATTATTATACAGAGCATATTTTGAGATTGCCTTTAGAAGAATGGCCCGATCCGGTTATGCGGGCAATGAAACACTTTAGCCTAAACATTTACGTGTTTATGCAGGGTTATAGCGAATTTGGAATAACCGGTAATGCATCTCTAAAAGGATGGGATATATCAAATAGATTAAAAGAAATTTCGGTTCCTACCTTGGTGATTGGGGCTGTACACGATACCATGGACCCAAAATATATGGAATGGATGTCCCATGAAGTTCAAAATGGGCGTTTTTTACTTACTCAAGGTAGCCATTTGTCTCAATTTGACGATCAGAAAACCTATATGAATGGCCTCATAAAATTTATTAAGGATGTGGATTCTGGAGATTTTGGAAAACCATAAATCAGCGATGATGATAAGGTTCATTCCTTAAAATGGTAAACGCCCGGTACAATTGTTCAACGACAAACAATCGTACCATTTGATGCGAAAAGGTCATTTTGGACAAGGAAAGTTTTCCTTGTGCTTTGTTGTAGACTTCATCGGAGAATCCATAAGGACCACCAATAACAAAAACGAGTTGTTTGATTCCCGAGTTCATGTGCTTTTGCAGGTAATTGGAAAACGAAACGGAATCCATTTGGGTTCCGTTTTCATCCAAAAGAATTAAGAGGTCGGTTGCATTTAGTCTATTTAAAATAAGTTCACCCTCTTTTTGCTTTTGTTGCTCTTCGGTCAGGTTTTTGGAATTCTTTAAATCAGGGATGATTTCAAATTCAAATTTGATATAAAACCCCAAACGCTTTTGGTAGTCATCAATGAGCTTTTGAAGTTCCTTACGGTCTGTTTTGCCAATGGCAATAAGTTTTGTGGTCATGTTTCAAATTTAAGTTTTTATTGGTATTTGGAATTTAAAATTTGAATATTTTGATTTCCAATTCCTATTTTTACACTAAAGTAAGTTATAATGATTTCTGAGGAACAATTCAATAAAGAAATAGAACTGATTATTGGAAACGCCATTCGGGAAGATGTAGGTGATGGCGATCATAGTTCGTTGGCCTGTATTTCTAGCGATGCAAGAGGAAAGGCAAAACTTTTGGTCAAGGATGAAGGCATTATTGCCGGGGTGGAATTTGCCAAAAAAGTGTTTAAATACGTAGATAGAAACCTGTCAGTGAAAACCTTTATAAACGACGGGCGAAGCGTAAAGCCAGGAGACATTGTGTTTTATGTAGAAGGGCCTTCACAATCCATTTTAAAGACCGAACGCTTGGTCTTGAATGCCATGCAACGCATGAGTGCCATTGCCACCAAGACAAAGCATTTTGTCAAATTATTGGAAGGTACCAAGACCAAAATTATGGATACGCGCAAAACCACTCCGGGCATCAGGGCCCTTGAAAAATGGGCCGTAAAAATTGGAGGTGGTGAAAATCACCGATTTGCTTTGTATGACATGGTCATGTTAAAGGATAACCATATTGATTTTGCTGGCGGAATTACAAAAGCCATTGACAAAACCAAGGAATATTTAAAAGAAAACCATCTTGATTTAAAAATAATGGTTGAAGCCAGAAATTTGGAAGAGGTTAAAGAAATTTTACAAAATGAAGGAGTTTACAGAATTCTTCTCGACAATTTTAATTATGAAGACACCGGAAAAGCGGTTAAAATGATTGGCAACAAATGTTTGACGGAATCTTCGGGAGGCATCAATGAAAAAACAATCAGGGAGTATGCGCTGTGCGGTGTCGATTATATTTCTTGTGGGGCATTGACCCATTCGGTTTACAATATGGATTTAAGTTTAAAAGCTTTTTAAAATGACAAAACCCATAGAAGATAAACTTGATAAAGTACCGGTAGTTAATCTCATTATCCGATTATTAAAAAAAATTAAACTTTCAGTGTTAGAAGGGTTATCCCTTTATGACCTAATGGAATTATACATAACTGGCATTGTAAAAGGAGCATTGACCACTAGGGCCAGCGCCATAGCTTTTAGTTTCTTTACGGCAATTTTTCCATTTCTGTTGTTTATCTTAATCGTAATTCCATATATACCGGTTGAAAATTTTCAGGCAGAGTTTTTGGCTTTTCTTGAATCGTTTTTGCCACCACAAACCTCAGATTTTTTCTTTAAGAATATTTTTGAAAACATTAATGATAGTTCCCATGGAGGCTTGCTGTCATCGGTTTTTGTATTGTCCATTTTGTTAATGGCCAATGGGGTCAGTGCTGTATTTTCTGGTTTTGAGCGTTCATACCACGAACAATTGATTAGAAATGTGTTTAAACAATACATGTACGCTATGGGAGTGGCTCTAATTTTGGCTTTTCTACTCATTTTAACCGTTGCTGTGTTTGGTTATTTCGAGATATATGTTATTGATAATCTATTCGAAAGTCTACATGAAAAGGGCTATGCTGATAAGGGTGCGAGCATTTTTTGGGTGGTACTGGCAAAATATATGTTTTTTATCTTTATGGTCTATTTGGCGACAGCAACCTTATATTATTTTGGAACCAAAGAAGGTAAAGCATCCAGATTCTTTTCTGTAGGGGCCTTATTTACGACCTTGCTCATTATTTTAACCTCTTATTTGTTTGGTATTTATATCGAAAACTTTTCGAAGTATAACGAGCTTTATGGGTCCATTGGTGCTTTATTGATTCTTTTGTTTTATCTGTGGCTGAACTCAAATATCTTGCTGTTGGGCTATGAATTGAATGCCTCTTTAAATAGGTTGAAGAAAAGCTTTTAGATGGCGCATTTTATAGATGTTATACTGCCAATTCCGTTAGAAAAGCTTTTTACTTATCAAGTTACAGAGGCTGAAGCTGATTTTTTACAGATGGGAACGAGAGTCTCTGTTCCGTTTGGAAAATCTAAAATCTATACAGCTTTAGTCTATCGAAAGCATAATAATCCTCCCCAAATTTATGAAGCAAAGGATATCCATCAAATTTTGGATGAAACGCCTATAGTAACTGAAATTCAATTAAAGCATTGGCAGTGGATTTCAAAGTATTATATGTGCACCATGGGCGAGGTCATGAGAGCAGCTTTGCCCAGTGCTTTTATATTGGAAAGCGAAACCATTATTACCCGAAATCAAGAGGTCATACTCAATGATGAATCCCTAAAGGATGATGAGTTTTTGGTCTGTGAAGCTTTGCACCATCAGTCGTCACTGAAGATTCAGGATTTGATGAACATTCTGGATAAAAAAAATGTACTTCCCGTCATCAAACGATTGATTGATAAACAAGCAATTTCTGTTCAGGAAGAAATTTATGAAAAATATAGACCAAAGCTTGTTAGGTATGTCAAACTGAATTCAAAGTTTGCTTCAGAAACACATTTAAAAAGCTTGTTGGAAGATTTAAATAGAGCTCCAAAGCAGCGTGATGCCGTAATGGCCTTGTTTTCAATTTCAGCCAAGACTAAAAAGCCGGTAAAAGTTTCCGATTTATCTGATGAAAGTGACACATCTTCTGCAATTATAAAGGCATTGATTGATAAAGGGATTTTGGAAGAATATCACGTTCAAACGGATAGAGTTCAATATTCCGGTGATGAAAACGAAGATACAAAACTGTTGAATGCATATCAAGAAAAAGCTTTGGATGAAATAAATCAGTCCTTTGAAAACCATAATATCACTTTGTTGCATGGCGTTACATCATCCGGGAAAACCGAAATCTATGTGAAGCTTATTGAAGATATGATTTCAATTGGAAAACAGGTCCTGTATCTGCTCCCAGAAATTGCGTTGACCACCCAATTGGTGTCCAGATTGCAGGATTATTTTGGTAAAAAGGTGGCGGTGTTCCATTCCCGATATTCATCGCATGAGCGGGTTGAGGTTTGGAACAATGTGCTTCATAATTTGCCTAGGGCACAACTTGTTTTAGGGGCGCGTTCCTCGGTTTTTTTGCCTTTTCAAAATTTGGGATTGGTGATTGTGGATGAAGAACACGAGCACTCGTACAAACAGTTCGATCCGGCTCCCCGATATCATGCCCGTGATACCGCTATAGTTTTGGCTAATTTATTTAAAGCGAAGACGTTATTGGGTTCTGCCACACCAAGTTTGGAAAGTTATTACAATGCCAAACAGGACAAATATGGTTTTGTTGAACTTAACCATCGCTATAATAATGTTTTGATGCCGGATATTGAATTGGTCGATATTAAAGACAAGCATAAGCGAAAACGCATGAAGGGCCATTTTAGCGACCGTTTAGTGGAAGAGATGACGGATGCCCTAAAAGAGGGCCAACAAATTATATTGTTTCAAAACCGTAGAGGGTTTTCACCCATCGTAGAGTGTAACACCTGTGGGCATTCACCACAATGTCCAAATTGCGATGTAAGCTTGACCTTCCATCAATTTAAAAATGAATTGCGTTGCCACTACTGTGGTTATCATATTGCCATGCAACAACAGTGTATGGCCTGTGGCAGTGTTGAGTTGGATAGCAAAGGTTTTGGAACCGAACAAGTAGAGGAGGAGGCAAAGACGTTGTTTCCGGATGCTAAGGTCACTAGAATGGATTTGGACTCAACAAGGGGTAAATATAGTTATGAAAAAATAATCAATGCCTTTGAGCAACAGGAGATTGATATTTTGGTCGGTACTCAAATGTTGACTAAAGGGCTTGATTTCAGAAATGTAAAATTGGTTGGGATCATGAACGCTGATAACATGCTCAATTTTCCTGATTTTAGGGCCCATGAACGTAGCTTTCAGTTGATGTTGCAGGTCGCTGGAAGGGCAGGACGGACCGATGTTAGGGGCAAGGTCTTGATCCAGACCTATAATCCGTATCATCAAATTTTGAAACAGGTGTCAACCAACAATTATGTTCAAATGTACGAAGAGCAACTGAACGAACGCCATAATTACAAATATCCTCCAATATACAGATTGATTAAAATTACATTAAGGCATAGGGATTTCCAGAAAGTGAACAGTTCAGCCGATTGGTATGCAAAATCATTACGTCAGGTGTTTGATAACTATGTTTTAGGGCCAGAATTTCCTCCTGTTTCAAGGATTCGTAACCAATATCATAAAAACATACTGGTTAAAATCCCTCAGCAATGGTCCTTATCAAAAACAAAAGAAGCTATTCTTAAAATTAACAATAGCTTCTTTAGTGTCAAAGATTTTAGGGCAGTTAGGGTAATTATTAATGTCGATAATTATAATTAAATGTTATTTAAGGCATCAACAAGCAGTGTCTTTTTATTCCTGCTCAAAGGGATTTCATACGCTCCGACCTCAACGTTTTTACTGTTAAATCGATCTACTTTATCAAGATTTACGATGTATGATTTATGAATTCTCAAAAACTTGCCTTCCGGCAATTCATTTTCAAAAGCTTTCATGGTAGATAACACCACCAAGCTGTTCTCTTCGGTCACTAATTTTACGTAATCACCAAGAGCTTCAATCCATTTAATGTCTTTGATGTAAACCTTACGCTTTTTTAAATTACTTTTGACAAAAATATGTTCACCATCAGTTTCGTCAAAATCAAGCTTCAATTTATGTTGTTCAAGAGCCTTATCTACAGCCGTATTAAACCGTTCTCTAGTAATAGGTTTTTGTAAATAATCGGTGGCATCATAATTAAAAGCTTTAAATGCGTATTCTGTTTTACCGGTAACAAAAATAATTTGGGGTTTATTGTTGAGTACATCCAGCAGTTCAAAACCATTTAAAACTGGCATTTCAATATCCAGGAAGATGAGGTCAACTTTATGGGTATTAAGACCGTTTTTAGTCTCGAGCGCACTACTATATTCTGCAATAAGGTTAAGCGAGGAATGACTCTCAATTAACTTTACAATCGATAGACGTTGGATTGCAGAATCATCAACTACTACACAGTTTAAAGTCATAACATTTAATATTTTAGGTTAAGATATCGACAATAGTACAAAAAATTCGGATAAAAACCAAAAAACATCGGTAAACTGTTGTGTTTAACAAAAATTTAACATTTATAATACTACAAAATTTAAAAACCAAAAATGTTGCCAGAAAACGAAATTATAGTTATTTTTGCACCCATTTTTAATTATAAATATATTTTAACATGAATCATTATGAAACTGTTTTCATCTTAAATCCCGTTTTATCTGATACACAGATAAAGGAAACAGTAGAGAAATATGAAGATTTTCTTGTTTCTAAAGGAGCGAAGATGATAGCCAAAGAAGATTGGGGGCTAAAAAAATTGGCATACCCAATTCAAAACAAAAAAAGTGGTTTTTACCACTTATTTGAATACACTGTTGATGGTGAAGTCATTGCTCCATTGGAAGTAGAGTTTAGACGTGACGAACGTTTTATGCGCTATTTAACAGTAAAATTGGACAAGCATGCCATTGCTTGGGCTGAAAAGAGAAGAACCAGAAACCAACAAAAAGCGTAATTATGTCTTCAATCGAACAACAAGCAAAAGGAAAAAAAGACGGTGAGATACGATATCTTACCCCTTTGAACATCGATACCAGTAAAAACAAAAAATACTGTCGCTTTAAAAAATCCGGAATCAAGTACATAGATTACAAAGATCCAGATTTCTTATTAAAGTTTGTTAATGAACAGGGTAAATTATTGCCTAGACGATTAACGGGAACTTCATTGAAATATCAAAGAAAAGTATCTACTGCAGTAAAAAGAGCACGCCATCTTGCGTTGATGCCTTATGTGGCCGATTTATTAAAATAAAATACCAATAGCTATGGAACTTATATTAAAACAAGACGTTGAAAATTTAGGGTTTAAAGACGATATTGTAACAGTTAAGAACGGTTATGGTAGAAATTTTTTAATTCCTCAGGGACAGGCCATAATGGCTACTGTTTCTGCCAAAAAAGTATTGGCAGAAACCTTAAAACAAAGAGCCTTTAAAGAAAAGAAAATTGTGGATGAAGCCAACAAAGTTGCAGATACAATCAAGGCTTTAGAAATTAAAATTGCCTCTAAAGTTGGTTCTGGAGATAAGCTTTTTGGATCTGTTACCAACATGGATATCGCTGATGCACTGCAAAAAGAAGGACTTACCATTGAGAAAAAATACATCAATATCCTTGGTGGAACTGTAAAACGTTTAGGAAAATACGATGCAGTAATTAGACTCCATAGGGATGTAACTGTAGACATTAATTTTGAGGTTATTGCTGAAAGCAAGTAATTTAAAAAACGTTGAAAAATTATAAAGGCTGTTCGTTCGAACAGCCTTTTTTATTTTATATTTACATAACAATCATTTCAAACTAATTCAAATCAAATGAAAAAACAATTACTAACATTGCTTTTAATGTTGAGTTCAATTTTTGCCATTGGGCAAGTTACAACTTCAAACATTAAGGGTTTGATTCTTGATGAATCTGACCAACCGTTGCCAGGAGCAAACATTGTTGCTGTGCATACTCCTACAGGTACAAAATATGGTGCCGCTACTAATTATGACGGACGTTACAATCTGTTGAACTTAAGGGTTGGAGGCCCTTACACCATTACCATAAGTTTTGTAGGCTATAAGGAGCAGGTGTTTGATAATGTCTATTTAACGTTAGGTAAAACAGAAAATATCGATACCCAAATGATTGCTCAAAGTGAAGAATTAGAGGCTGTTGTTCTCACGGGTGCTGCTGGTACCGGTACATTTGGAAGCGACAGAACAGGAGCAGAAACCAATGTGGGAAGACGAGAGTTGACCCAATTACCAACCATATCAAGGTCTGCTGCCGATTTTACGCGACTGGAACCAACAGCAAGTAATGGCTCTTTTGGTGGTAGAAACGACCAATTCAATAATTTTTCATTGGACGGAGCTATTTTCAATAATCCTTTTGGGTTGGATGCAGCAACACCTGGGGGACAAACTGATGCACAACCGGTTTCTTTGGATGCAATTGA
>DASWKU010000144.1:0-12034 GCA_036396455.1 Flavobacteriaceae bacterium | reverse complement strand
ATTCTTTTTAAGAATTGTTTGTCATTCCGTCCCGAAGCTTCGGGAGAGGTACGAGGAGGAATCCCATCATTATTGGATTTAGCTTTGCTGAACCTTATGGTTTCTCGTCGCCCATCCTTCGCTCCCCGCCTACCGGACGGCTACGGTGTACCCACATTCCTAGAAATTTAGTTACAAATATTTGCCACGAACCTGCCTGCCGCCTGCCTGTCGGCAGACAGGGCAGGCAGGTACACGAATTTCAGCTTTTACCAATGCCTCCGAGCCTGCAAAGGCTTGGAATTCGTGTAATCTTTAGTGCTTTTTTGACTTTTAACAGGTAAGGCATGTTCATTTTGATGTATTTTTTTAAAACATTTATGAAAGTTTCACGAATTTATCACACCTACCGCGTGATTTATCAAGAAATAATTCGTGAATTAGTGGCGTTTTAAAGATGTGGGTACACTGTAGCTACCGGACGGGCAGGTGTCGAAATGACAAGAAGTGCTTAAACATTTATAGAGACTAAAAGTAACTGCAATGTCCCGTCCCGATAACTATCGGGACTTATAGGGAGCAGGGTTTTAACCTTTAACTTGATAATAAAAAATTCATGTAACTTCCAGCGAGGAATTTCAGCACTGAAATTCCTCGTGCTTTTTGTTATCTTTGGTTTAAAACAAATGTCATGGTGCATAAAGCAATATCTATTCGACCATTTATAGGGGCCAAAAATTTTGAACAATCACGGAGTTTTTATCGCGATTTGGGATTTCAGGAAACGGTTTTGGGACCTAACTTTTCGGTATTCAGAACAGGAAATTTAGCCTTTTATTTACAGGATGCCTACGTTAGGGATTGGATTGACAATTCCATGATTTTTTTGGAAGTTGAGGATGTTGATCAATTTTGGAATGACCTTTTGAAGCTGGATTTGCAGTCAAAATATAAAGGGGTTAGACTGACTCCAACCAAAGTTCATGATTGGGGAAAGGAATGTTTTGTTCACGATCCTTCAGGAATCTTGTGGCATTTCGGAGCGTTTTACTAATTTCTTAAAGATGCGGTGAAAAGTAAAAAATTACGGCACACTTTTAGATTAGAACCAAACGATAAACTTTTAAATAAAAATACTATGAAAACCATTGGATTTACCCTATTATTGACTTTTTTGACCTTACAAAGCTTTTCCCAAACCAAGAATTTTATAGATAAACCCTATTTGGAAACCACTGCAGTTGTGGATACCTTGGTCGTTCCAGACCGTATCTATTTGTCCATTCTCATAACCGAAGCGGATACCAAAGGCAAAACGTCGGTTGAGGAACTCGAAAACAAAATGAATGACAAATTGAAGGCCCTTGGGATTGATACCAAAAAACAATTGTCACTATCGGATGTTGCCAGTAATTTCAAAAATTACTTCCTAAGAGGTAAAGATGTTCTGAAAAATAAAGCCTATACGCTTTTGGTTTACGATGCCATAACGGCTGGAAAGGTCATTGTTGGTCTGGAATCCATTGACATTTCGAATGTGCAATTGACCAAAACCGAATATTCAAAAATGGAGCAATTGCAACTGGAATTAAAACAAAAGGCCGTTGCCAAAGCCAAACTTCAAGCAGAATCATTGCTCAAACCGCTCAATCAAAATTTGGGAAAGGCCATTTACATATCAGACATGAACTATAATGTGTACCGAAGCGATGTTGCCGAATTTAAAGTTCGCAATATGGCAGCGGGAGAGCAAGCTCCCATCGATATTGAATTTGAGAAGATCAAAATCGAAAGTCGGATCAATATCACTTTTGCCATTGAATGAGGATATAACAATATTGTTGGCAAAGTTTTTATACATTTATAAAACATTACTGCTAACTAAAATCAAATGAAAAAATTTATCATCCTCCTCCTGTTCACTTCAGTTTCAAAATTCTTAAATGCACAGGATGCAATAAATATAGACATGGTATTTAACCATGTATCGCTTTCGGTAAAAGATGTGAATGTTTCAGCAGATTTTTATCAGCACGTTTTTAATCTCAATGAAATTGTCAACCGTACCAAGGTGGACGGCATTAGATGGTTTTCATTGGGAGAAGACAAAGAGTTGCATCTCATTTCTGTTGTAAAAGGTGATGTTACCATTAACAAGGCAGTCCATTTTGCATTGACCACTCCAACCTTTGATGAATTTATAGCCAATTTAAAGCGCATGGACACTCCCTATTCCGGTTGGGCTGGGGAAGAAAACAAAATAACCATAAGGGCGGATGGCATACATCAAGTGTATGTACAAGACCCTGATGGTTATTGGATTGAGGTGAACAGTGTGGCACAACTGTAATTGGTAAAAAAAGGAAAACATTTTTCAAACCTGAAGCAACTTCTTGAAACCGGTTATAATGCGTTCCAAACTCTTGACGCTGAAACTATGGTATCTTGTTATCATGAGAATATTGTTTTTGAAGATCCTGCATTTGGGGTTTTAAAGGGCGACCATGCAAAAAATATGTGGCGCATGTTGTGTGAATCTCAGAAAGGGAAGGATTTTAAAATCAACTATTCCAATATTGAGGCCAATGATTTAAATGGAATAGCACATTGGGAAGCCTTTTACACCTTTAGTAAAACAGGGCGTAAAGTCCATAATGTAATAGACGCACATTTTGAGTTTAAAGATGGTAAAATTATTAAACATACTGATGTTTTTGATTTGTACAAATGGTCAAAACAGGCCTTTGGTTTAACAGGTTTTCTGTTGGGTAGAACAACGTTTTTTAAAAACAAACTGAATGCCCAAACCAATAGCTTACTTTCAAAGTTTGAAAATTCCTTAAATCAATAAAAAAGCTACTTTTGTTTAAAAGTAGCTTTATTTTTCATAGCAAATGATTGTTTCTTTTTAGGGACTTTATAGTTTACTTTATGTTTCAACCATTAGCTATTGTTTTATATTCAAAAAGTATGCCATCAGGATATTAAGGAACACTATTTCCCAAAAAATAATAATGGGTTAAAATTTATTTATCGGTTGAAAGATGGAGAGCCTAAGAATATTCAGGAATTTTACCCTTTACACCTTTGAAGAAAGCCTTCATAAACTTAAAATCGGCTTCCATATCATCAGTTGGATAAAATGGCTCTGAAATTTTATTTTGTTTGTGTTCGAAGTCCAAAGTAAACATGAGAATTGGCACCTTTGCTGCTTTGGCAATATAATAAAAGCCTGTTCGCCAGTGTTCCACTTTCTTTCGGGTACCTTCGGGTGCCATGGCCATTCTAAATTCGTCCCTATCCTTGAACAGTTTGGCTATGGCCTCCACTTTATTTTCTTTGGTGTGCCTATCGATGGGTGCACCTCCAATGCCACACAAATACCATCCCAAAGGGCCAACAAACAGTTCTTTTTTGCCTACAAAATTAGTTTTGATATCCAATACTTTACGCAATAAAACACCTATATAAAAGTCATGCCAGCTCGTGTGGGGCGCTGCAATTATGACCGCTTTTTTAATGGTATCCTTTGAACAATTGATATTGCCAACAACTTTCCAGCCTAGGAGTTTAAAATAAATAAATTTGGCCAGCCATTGCATCTTACATTTTTTGATATAACGCCTTTAATTTATCTTTTGTGATTTTTTGTTTCCAATGCTTTCCCAATGCATTTTCCCAAAGTGGCTCCAAAGCCAAGGCCACATCAATCATGGTAGAAAATTCATAATCTTCCAAATCTGAACAAAGCCCTTGAGGTAGACTGATTTGGTGCTTTTTCTTCATTTCCTTGAACAATTTTACACCTTCAGGATAAAACTCTTCCAAATGGTCAAAAACAATGCAATTGCCTATTCCGTGCTTGGTTCCCAAAACATAAGACAGACCATAGCTCATGGCATGGGCAATGCCCACTTGTGAATAGGCGATACTCATACCACCATGCCATGACGCCATCATCAGCTTGTCCTGACTCTCTTCTTCGGATAGATTATTGTCCAAAAAAATAGTTTTACAAAGTTCAAAGGCCTTTTCACCATAAGTTTTACTGAATTCGTTTAAATAGGTACCGTTAAGGGATTCAATGCAATGTATGTAACAATCCATTCCGGTATAAAACCATTGGTCTTTTGGGACATCTTTTGTGAGCTCAGGATCTAAAATCACCTGGTCAAAAGGTGTATAATCTGAATTGATTCCCAGTTTTTTATCAGGGCCTGTTAAAACCGTAGTCCTTGAAACCTCTGCGCCAGTTCCAGAAATGGTAGGAATCCCAACATGATAAATTGCCGGACGCTTTACCAAATCCCAACCTTGATAATCTTTGGCTTCCCCTTCATTGGTCAACATGATGGCCACAGCTTTGGCTAGATCCAAAAGTGTGCCCCCTCCTATTCCTATGATTCCAGAAGGTCGATCTTTATGGGTAAGGATGATTTGCTCCACTAATTCATCTACTTGGGAAGTCTTGGGCTCCTCATCAGCAGACACATAAATAAGCTCATCTTCATAAGCTAATGGTATTCTGGATGTTACCCATACATTCCCTTTGAAAACATCATCAACCAAAAAAATAAATGGTGCTCTTGTGTTTAGGCGTTTGGGCTCAATGATGTCGCCCATTTGATCAAAGCTGTTTCGTCCAAAGACAACTCTGGACACCATTGGGTAATTTTTGTAATTCATTTAATCTCGTTCTTTGGCAAAAATAAAAACATCCCTTGATTATATCTTTACTTATTTAAATAATATTGAAACTTTTCGACAAACAGACCAACGTCATGACCGTCAACCAAAGCGTGGTTAACGCTTATAGAAACATTCATTAGGATTGTATTTTTTTCAGTTTCAATCTTACTAAATGCCAATTTTGGCACGGAATCCACAAGCCCAGAAACGGGTTCCTTGTGACCGGTAAACGAAAACCAAGGCAGTGCAGAACAATGAATGCAATCCAAACTATTGGTTGGGGGATACAAATTTTTGGAACCCATAATACGTTCTTTTTCCGCTTCTAAATTTTTCAAAAAAATGTTCAGGTCCTCATTAAATCTTACAAAGGAAAAGCCAAAGGTTTTGTCTGTTCTCATAATGGTTGGTGACGCATGGATCACGCTGTATTTAACCACTTTTCCATCTTCAATTCGCAACTTTAGGGCATCAACATCATTAATGGCCTTCATGCAATCGTGAAGGTATTTACCAAAAAAACCCAGCTTTTTTTCTTTTGAATATTCATAAGCAGATGAAACCTCAAATGGAACGGTAACACCAAAAAATGGGTCTTTCATAGCACTAAAATGTTGGTAGTGCTGTTTTCTGTTCCAAGTTTCGATATCCAAAATTTCCATTAGTATAAGATCCCTTTTAGGTCCAATAAGCTATTTAGTGTTTTATAAGCTTTGCCATTGGCATCTTCTTCGCTCACCTGCTCATGAAGCCAAGTGGTGTGAAACGGCACGTGGATGGCGTGTGATTTGATATTGATTATTGGCAAAATATCGGACTTTAAAGAATTGCCGATCATCAAAAACTCTGAAGGTTTAATATCCAAATGATTCAACAAATTTGAATAATTGGCTTCTTGTTTGTCACTCAATACTTCTATGTGGTGAAAATAATTGGTCAAACCCGACTTTTCCAATTTGCGCTCTTGATCCAAAAGGTCACCTTTGGTAATCAAAATCAGCCGATACTGTTTTGAAAGCGCTTTTAAGGTTTGCTCTACTCCTTCAAGCAACTCCACTGGTTTGTTGAGCATGTTTTTACCAATATTTAAAATGGCTTCAATGGTTTCACTGGACACGTTATGATTAGAAAGCTCCAACGCCATTTCCACCATGGACAGCACAAAGCCCTTAATACCAAAACCATATAATGGAAGATTTTTTATTTCCATTTTAAACAGTTCTTGGTCGATGGTATTGACGGTTTCATATTGTGACAGGAGTTTGGCGAATTCCAATTCGGCCTCCCTAAAATAGGTTTCATTGACCCAAAGGGTATCATCGGCATCAAAACCTACGACTTTTATGTGGCTATAATCTATTTCCATAAGCGTATGGCGCGTTCCAAATCTTCTGGGGTATCAATTTCTATACCTTCAACCTTGGTCTCTACCATTTTTATCTTTTTACCGTATTCCAAATATCTTATACATTCAATCTTTTCGGTTGATTCCAGAAACTGCATGGGCAATTTATAGAAATCCAATAAGGCCTGTTTTCTGAAGGCATAAATTCCTTTGTGCTTGAAATAACGCGCCCCAGCATTTTTATCTCTTGGATACGGAATTGGACTTCTTGAAAAATACAACGCAAAGTTGTTTTGGTCCACAATTACCTTAACGGTATTTGGATTGCTGATTTCGTCCCAATCATGGATTTCCACCATTAGGGAAGCCAGATCAATTTCCTTTTTTGGATCCTCCTTAAAAACTTCGAGGACCTTATAAAGACTTTCACGTTCGGTAAAAGGTTCATCTCCTTGGACATTGACCACAATATCCACATCCAAATCCTGAACTGCTTCCGCTATTCTATCGCTACCCGATTGATGTTCCTTTTTGCTCATGATGGCCTTACCGCCATGGTTTACAATTTCATCAAAAATGATATTACTATCCGTAACAACATAAACCTCATCAAATAAATTGGTGGCCAGCGTAGCTTCATAAGTACGAAGGATGACTGTTTTGCCTGCTAAGTTTTGCATAAGTTTAGCTGGAAAACGGGAAGCACTATACCGTGCAGGAATCATGGAGATGATTTTCATATAGTCATTTGATATTTCGTAACTAATCAGCCTATGAATTATTTTTCAATAGTTAGGTTAAAAAAGTTTTAACCACAAAGACCGCTAAGCCCCGACGCTTCGGGGTTAAACAAATCCCGATAGCTATCGGGACTCAAAGATCCGGGATGCTTATTTTCAATCCTTTGTGCACTTTGTGCATTTTTCTTTGTGTGCTTAGTGGTTAATGCATTCATTGCAAATCAATTATTTATACATACTTATTAGTTACTGATATTTCTATTCAAAAATAAAACTTTTTATAGGAAATCAAGGGCAAGTTGGCTTATTCTTTTATAAGAATTTAAGTTTCAAAAAAATCATCCTTAAACCCTATAAGGTACAACTTTTCTTTGGCTCTTGTAATGGCCGTGTAAAGCCAACGAATGAATTCTTTATCCATTCCATTGGGCAAATAAGGTTGCTCCACAAAAACGGTGTTCCATTGCCCCCCTTGCGATTTGTGGCAAGTTATGGCATACGAAAACTTCACCTGCAAGGCATTAAAGTGTTTGTTTCCCTTTATTTTTAGAAATTTGCGATAGTTTGAAGTTTCATCTTCATAGTCTTTTTGCACTTCCTGATAAAGTTTGTTGGAATCCTCATAAGTCAATGAAGGGGTTTCGGCCTCTATGGTATCCAAAAGCAAAACGGTCTCAAAAGGTCTCATGCGGGGATAATCGACCATTTTAACCTTGACTTCTGCGAACCGAAATCCGTAAAGTTCCTTAATGCCGAAGATTTCCAAAACTTCGATAATATCGCCATTGGCTATAAAACCAGCTTCGGTTGTGGGCTTGATCCAGAAGTAATTGTTTTTAACAACCATCAAATAATCCCCTGCAGTGAGCTCACTTTCCCTGAACAAAATACGATTTCTAATTTGCTGATTATAAAGATTGGCGCGCTTGTTACTCCTCACTATTATGGCCGTTTCTTCATGGCCATTGGCATCATAGGCATCATTTATGGCATCCATAATTTCTTGGCCATCAATGAGCCTGACCACATCCTTAAAGCCATTTAAATTGAATGCAAACGATTCATAAAATTCGTCGTGCAAAACCTCACGCAACCGGGTGGCATTATCCAAAATTCCGGAATCAAGTTCTTGTCTCACAACTTCATCCAATTCCATTTGAAAAACCTTTTTGTTATAGTTTAAATCCAAAAGTTGCATATCCATTGCCGGACTTAAATCGGATTTTACGGGTGGCAACTGTGCCTTATCGCCAATCAATAACAATTTACATTTATGACCGGAATACACATATTGCATTAAGTCATCAAGTAGAGAGCCATTCTCAAATAGTTTTGAATCTGAAGGAGCATCGGGTATCATGGAAGCTTCATCCACTATAAAAATAGTGTTTCGATGTTTGTTGGGTTGCAGCACAAATTTTACACCTCCTACTTTATCCTTTTTTGGGAAATATATTTTTTTATGGATGGTGAAGGCCTCCTTGCCCGAATAATTGGAAATCACTTTTGCGGCCCTTCCTGTTGGAGCCATCAAAACGGCACTTTTTTTTGTTTCCCATAAGTTTGAAACCAAAGTGCCAATGATACTTGTTTTACCAGTTCCTGCAAAACCCTTTAATAGATATAAGACATTTGGTGTGACATCAAATACAAACTTTGAAAGTTGGTCCAAAACGATATTCTGTTTGGAAGTAGGTTCAAACGGAAATTTTTTCTTTAAAATGTGGTAAAATTCTGAAGAAGTCATTTAATACGTATCACAGTTATAGTGAGTGTGCAAGATACTATTTATGAGCATGTTTTTGATGCCTTTATTAATAAAATAAAATGTTATAATATGTAAAACAAATTTTATATCTTTCTTTTTTTATTTGATTTTTGTTTACAATGGTTTTTGTGAATAAAAAAAAATTGTAGATTTGCGAAAGACCTTTAATAAAAAATAAATAAATAAACTATGTTAACAATCATTATAGCTGTTGTCATTGTAATCCTATTAACAATAGGTATTGTAAAGTTAATCGACAAATATGTTCCTCAAAAATTAAAACCGATAATCAATATTTTTCTTTGGATAATTATAGTGATTTTAGGCTATGCAACTTTCATGTCAGTTTATGGTGAAATTGAGTTTAACAAACTTAAAGACAAACGTTATGCTGTTATCATAGAAAAACTTAAGGATATCAGGGATGCAGAATTGGCACACAGGCAAGTTACCGGAAAGTTTACCGATAATTTTGACAATCTGGTTAAATTTGTTGATACAGCTAAATACACCATTACCCAACGAAGAGATTCCACTGTTAAAGATATTGAAGCGACCAAACGATTTACTGTCGATATCACTAAAGATATCGTAATTATTGACACGCTTGGTTATGTTTCTGTAAAGGATTCGCTTTTTGGTGCCGATACTCGTTACAAAACCATGATGTTCTTACCGGAAGGTGCAGGAGAGCCTGGAGCCAAATTTGAATTAAAAGCTGGAATGCTTGAAAATATCCCAGTTTTTGAAGCTTCTGTTCAAAAATCAGTGATACTTTACGATCAAGATAAAAATTTAGTCAATAAGGAAAACCAAGTGGTTTCGGTTGATGGTGTGAATGGACCAATGTTAAAAGTTGGATCTATGGATGAAGTCAATACAAATGGAAACTGGCCTAAAAACTATTCAAAAGAGCAATAGTTTGAACAAACATAATAACAAAGCATTGTCCATTCAAATCAGTTTGAGTGGACTTTCTTTTTGTATCCTAAATAGGTCCTCAAACACTATTGAACATCTTAAAAACATTCCATTTGATAAAAAAGCAACCCCTTTTGAAGCTCTTGAGCGATTGATCACGGCACTTGACACCAATACCATTTTTGAACAAGTGTTTCAATCGGTATTGTTGATTTATCAAAATGAGCTTTCCATTTGTGTTCCAAAACCATTATTTAATGAAGATAATAGTGCCGATTATTTGAAGTTCAATGCCAAAATTTTGAATACCGATTTTATTGCTTATGACGAAATCTTCGTAAACAACAGTGTCAATGTTTATGTGCCTTATGTAAATATCAACAATTATATTTTTGACCGTTTTGGTGTCTTCGAATATAAACATGCTTCAACATTGCTTATTCAAACTTTACTTCAAAAAGAAACCAACTCAAAAAACGCTATACTGTATATAAATGTCGGCAATAATCAATTTGAAATTATAGCTATAGATAAGGGTGAGTTGGTGTTCTATAATACCTTTGATTATCAAACCAAGGAAGATTTTATCTATTTCATTTTGTTTGCAGTCGAACAATTGCAACTCAATCCAGAAACCATACCCACAAAACTAATTGGTGACATCTCAAAAGGTGATGAATTCTACGGCATTGTTTATAAATACATCCGTTTTGTGGAATTTATAGAGCCTTTCCATAGTTATAAATTTGAGGAAAAGCAACAGCCCATTTCCCCATACAGTAACTTTATCATCTTAAACAGCTTTAATTAATGCGTATTATTTCTGGTCAATATAAAGGAAGGCGTATCAATGCACCAAAAAAACTTCCTGTTCGCCCAACAACCGACATGGCCAAGGAAGCCCTGTTCAATATTTTGAACAATCATTATTATTTTGATGAGATTACAGTATTGGACCTTTTTGCTGGAACAGGAAGTATAAGCTATGAATTTGCATCACGGGGCACACAACACATCACTGCTGTTGATGAAGATTTTGGATGCATCAAGTTTATTGAAGAAACATCCAAAGCATTTGAAATGCCAATACAAACCGTTAAAAGCGATGTCTATAAGTTTTTGGGGAAATCAACCCTTAAAGCGACCATTATCTTTGCCGATCCACCTTACGCTTTTACTGATGAACAATTTGCAAAAGTCACAGAACTTGTTTTTGGCAACAAATTATTGGAGGCTGAAGGGCTTTTAATCATCGAGCACTCCAAGCAAACCAATTTATCCACATTGGCTAATTTTTCATATTCCAAAAGCTATGGTGGTAATATGTTCAGCTTTTTTGAATATCCCATAGAGCAATAATTAGTTGGTTTTATATTATATCTCCTTATTTTTTAGTAAATTAGACATTTCTTTCAAAGAGCCTCTTCTCTTTTATGTGCTTAACTTCAACTAATTTCTAAATAGAGTTATCATTAATTTAACTTTAGTGTTTTGGTTATCAATTTATGCTATTAACCAATTAAATTCAATACAATGAAAAAACTTTTTTTACTAGGACTTTCTTTAGTCCTGTTTACCGCATGCCTAAAACAAGGACAACGCTATTTTGACGAATCAACCGAAATTGAAACTGTAAAACAATTGTTTCAGCATCTCGAAGAAGGAAATTTAGATGAAGTAAGGACACTTTATAATGATACGGCTAAAGTTTATGTAAATTCTACAAAATCCATTTCAATCGATGAATCGGTTGCAAACGACAAAGAGAGCAGGGAACTCTTTTCAATGTTTACCTTTAAAGATTCTTTATACCCCGAAATGGTCATCTCAAAAAAAGGACACAAATGGGTAAATACCTGGCCAACTTGGATTGGAAAAGTCAAAGGACATGATGAAGAAATAACAATTGCAGCACATGCCACATACCGTTTTGAGGATGGTAAGATCGTTGAAGAGTATGTTTATTATGATACTTCCCCTATTGAAACAGCACTTAAAAAAGTTGAAGCCATGAATAATATGACAGTTGAGGACAAAACTATAACTGCACAAGTAGATAAATTTGTCGGTGAATTTTTAAATAAACATGATACTTCTGTTTTAGGCGATTTATTGGCAGATAATTTTGTAAGATATATGAATGATGTAAAAGACGCTTCCAACCCTAACGAACTGGCCACAAACATGAATGTGTTTTTTACTGGATTCCCCGATTTTCATATTAAACTCTTACATCGATCACCAATATTTAACAACACCCAATTTTTACATTGGGAAATGACTGGAACCAATTCAGGTGAGTTTGCAGGTTCACCGGCTACAGGTAAAAAAGTAAAAGTTTATGGATTGTCACGCGTTCATTTCAATAGCAATGGCAAAGTAGACGAGGAAAATGTGTTCTATAATGAATTGGACCTAATGAAACAATTAGGGAAAACTTTGAATTAATTTTTATAACTCAAAATGAACTACCTCGACACAGAGCGTACGAGGTATCAGAATCAAGACCGCTACGCTACAAGTCCCGAAGCATCGGGACAAGAAACTAGAGCTTTTCGTCCAGACTCTTGGTTCTTGTCTCTTGGTTCTTTG